>NZ_VRVF01000193.1:0-981 GCF_008040045.1 Methylobacterium sp. WL8
CGCTCGGCGGTGCCGGCGGCTGGGTCGGCCATGCCCTGCGCGGCGGACCCGCGACGGCGATGGTGGCGGAGGAACCGGCGACGCAGGACGCGGTCGCGGCCTTTCGCACCTTCGTGGTCGAGGTGGTGCATCCGGTGGAGGTGCGCGCCGACGAGAAGCCCCACCTCGTGACGTGGCTCTCGAAGCGCCTCGGTCACGCGGTAGCGGCCCCCGATCTCGCGGCCCAAGGGTTTCGCCTGATGGGCGGGCGGCTGCTGCCGGCCGGCGCCGAATCCGCAGCGATGCTAATGTACGACGACGACCGTGGAACCCGCCTGACGCTTTACAGCCGCGTCGGAGACGGCGATGGGCGAACGCTCTTCCGCTTCGCCCGAGAGGGCGACATCGCTGCCTTCTCCTGGGTCGATGGCGGCATGTCTTACGTCGTCACCGGCCGCACCGACGAGGCGCGGCTGTTGACGGTCGCCCAGGCCGTTGATGCTCAGGTGCGTGGCCTCGTGCCGGACCGACGGAAGCCGTGACCCTCGACCAGCTTCGCATCTTCGTGGCGGTAGCCGACCGGCAGCACGTGACGCGGGCTGCCCAGGCGCTGAACCTCGTCCAATCGGCGGTCAGCACGGCGATCGCCAACATCGAGGGGCGGCACGCGACGAAACTCTTTCACCGGGTCGGCCGTGGGATCGAACTTACCGAGGCGGGGCGTGTGTTCCTCGTCGAGGCTCGCGCGGTGCTCGCCCGGGCGGAAGCCGCCGAACTGGTGCTCGCCGACCTCAGCGGCCTACGACGCGGGACGCTGGCGCTGTTTGCCAGCCAGACTATCGCCAGCGACTGGCTGCCGCGCCACCTCGTTGCCTTCCGCCGCGCCTACCCTGAGATCGCCATCCGCTTGGCCGTGGGCAACACCACCGACGCCGCCGACGCGGTGCGCGCGGGCACGGCCGAACTCGGCTTCGTCGAGGGGGCGCTGGACGACCCGACGCT
>NZ_VRVF01000194.1:0-980 GCF_008040045.1 Methylobacterium sp. WL8
TCACACGCCTTCCGTCCCTCGCTGGGGTCGACGGTCTGCCCAAATCCCCATAGCTCTGCGCCCGCCATCCCGCGGGTTCGTTCTTCCACGACTTTCGTACGCCTCGCGGCGCCCGAAACTCTTCAGGGTTCGCGACGTTCCGCTTTCCGGCCAAAGAGACCAGAAAGCGGACATCTGTTGTTGGGGCGGCAGACAAGAGCTGCCACCTTGTTACCCGAATATGCAGCGCGCACTATCGCGAAGGGGTGGTCGACCTCGGCGAAAAGGTACTCCGACTGGCGCGAAAGCTTGGAGACCGCGCTGAGCGCCTGAGTGGCCGCCGCGCCAAACGGGATCGTGGAGAACGTGAGAAGGAACCGACCGCAGATCTACAGCAAGGGTATCACTGACCAAGGCGTGCCGTTCCAGAAACGGCATACGCTACGTATTGCAACCCCGGAACGCAAACTTAAGAATTATATTCTACCTGGAGTTGCAGAATCGTAGCTGTTTTCGCTCTGCTCGAGAGATAGGCGGCCATCTCTATGGCGATTGATCCAAACAATTTGTCCGCGACCGCGACGCTGACATTCTCCGAAGAGTTCGACGCCTTCGAAACTTGGAATGGCACGACAGGTCTCGACACAATCGGAGCACCGCAATGGTCGACGAAGATCCGCGCGACCGGAACACTGCCGTATAACGACGAGTCGCAATACTATGTGGCGGGCCCCGACGGAGCAGCGGCCGCAGGGAACACTTTGCCGAACCCGTTCCACGTGGCCGACGGTGCGCTAACGATTGCGGCCGCGCCAGCCGACCCGAGCATCCAGGGATCGTTGGAGGGACAGACCTACACGTCCGGGATGATCACCACCTATCACGAGTTCAGCCAGACCTACGGCTACTTCGAAATGCGGGCAGAACTCCCGGCCGGTCATGGCCTATGGCCGGCATTCTGGATGCTGCCGGAGGACGGGAGCTGGCCGCCGGAACTCGAC
>NZ_VRVF01000195.1:0-980 GCF_008040045.1 Methylobacterium sp. WL8
CTTCACGCCAATATTCTTCGGACGTCCACACTTTCTGGCGAGTGTCGCTCTGTACAAAATCTGTCCGACAGAATGCCATTCTAACAGCATTGTTACGAAAAAACTTTACAAGCTCTGATAAAAAGTCTGAAGAACAATAATCGTCACTTTCAGCTATCCAGATTAACTCGCCAATAGCTAATGAAAATCCTTTTTTCCATTGATTGAAAACTCCGCCAGAATTTTTTTTGTTGATAAAAAGTCTAGTATTATTTTTATGGGTGTTAGCGAATTTTGTAAGAATTTTCGCACTTTCGTCGTACGAACAGTCGTCTAAAAGTATCACTTCAAAGTTCTTATACGTCTGGTCGTATATAGATTTGAGTCTTTCGTTTAGATATGGAGCGTGATTAAAATTAGGAACAATAATTGAGACTTTTGGCAAAAATTCATCATTCGCATCAGGGATACGTCCATTTAAATTCGTCGCAACACTAGCATCTCCCCAAATATTTGGTTCGCCAAATGAAGATAACTTACTTAGGCTAGAGGGACTAAGAGGGCGCCCTTGCTTATTTCCGATCGCGATGTAATGCTTGTATGGATCTAAATTGTCGTGATTGACATCTCGATAAGCTTTGAGATACCATTTGCGATTAAATGCTGGATATCTTCCTTCGAATATTCCGTAGTTTATATAATGCTGAAGGGGGTTCAATCCTGCTGCTTTGATCTCGGGGTATTCTCTTAGGTAAAAATTGCGATCAAAGGCAGCATGGCGTCCTTCCTTGGCGCCGATATTGCGGTAATGTTCGATGGCATTTCCGGTTTTTGATGCAGTATTTAAATACTGAGATGTATACCAGTCTTCGTCAAAACTTGGGTGGCGCCCCTCGTGCTGTCCATAAATTATAAAATGATCTACCGGCTTAATGTCACTAAAATTTATATCTGTGTACTCGTTTAAGTACCAGTCACTATCAAAATATCCTAGCCTACCC
>NZ_VRVF01000196.1:0-944 GCF_008040045.1 Methylobacterium sp. WL8
GACGTGACGCCGGCCGTGATCGAGGCCCTGCGCGGACGCCCCCTCGACAGCCTGCTCGCCTCCTTCGGCGACAAGCGCCCCTCGATCGAGCCGGTGATCGGCGTCGGCGACTACGTCGCCGTCTCGGTCTGGGAAGCCGGCTCCGGCGGCCTGTTCTCAGGACCCCTCGTCGCCGACCGCTTCTCCGCCGGCTCGAAGTCCGCCCTCATCCCCGAGCAGGCGGTCGGCCGCGACGGCGCGATCTCGGTGCCCTACGCCGGGCGCATCCACGTCGCCGGACGCCGCACCCAGGACGTCCAGACGCTGATCGAGAACGAGCTCGCCGGCAAGGCGATCCAGCCGCAGGTGCTGGTCTCGGTCACCAAGCCGATCTCGCAGGCCGTCACCGTCACCGGCGAGGCGGTCGCCGGCGCCCGCCTGCCGCTCTCCACCGGCGGCGACCGCCTCCTCGACGTCGTGGCCTCGGCCGGCGGCGTGCGCTCGCCCGTCTCCGAGACCTTCGTGCGCCTCTCGCGCGGGGACCGCACCACCACCGTGCCGATGACGACCCTGGTGGCCAACCCGCGCGAGAACATCTACCTGCGCCCCAACGACGTGCTGACGCTGGTGCGCGACCCCCAGACCTTCCTCGCGGTGGGCGCGCTCGGCAACGCCACCGAGCTGCCGTTCTCGGCCGAGGGCATCACGCTGGCCCAGGCGCTGGCCAAGGCGCGCGGCCTGTCCGACTTCCAGGCCGACCCCGCCGGCACCTTCGTGTTCCGCTTCGAGCCGGCCGCGGTGGTGCGCCGCCTCAACCCGGCCTCGCCGCTGCTGACCACCCCGGTCGTCCCCGTCGTCTACCGCATCGACATGCGCGACCCCAACAGCCTGTTCACCTCCCAGGCCTTCCGCATGCGCAACCGCGACCTCGTCTACGTCTCCAACGCCCCCTTCACCGAAGTCTC
>NZ_VRVF01000197.1:0-929 GCF_008040045.1 Methylobacterium sp. WL8
AGTGTCTGTCCGGCGACATATTGAGTGAGGTGAGGGGTTTGTGATTCAAGGCTGCCTGTGTGGAGGCTGCCGATGTGGACGACTGAGAACCGGACCCGCTACGATCGAAGCGAGCTTCGTTATCCGAGCGACCTGACGGATGACGAGTGGGCGCTGATCGAGCCCCTGATCCCTCCAGCCAAGCGCGGCGGCGGCAAGCGCAGCGTCGACATGCGGGCGGTGGTAAACGGCCTGATGTACGTGCTGAGCACCGGCTGCCAATGGCGGGCGATCCCGAAGGATCTGGCGGCGCGCTCGACGGTGCACGACTACTTCGACCTCTGGGATTATGACGGCACGCTGGAGCGGATCCATCACACGCTCTACGTCGCCTGCCGGGAGCGTGTGGGTCGGGAGGTCAGCCCGACGGTAGCCATCATCGATAGCCAGAGCGTGAAGGGCGCGGAAAAAGGGGGCGTGCGATCGACCCGCCCGGCTACGACGCGGGCAAGAAGATCAGGGGCAAGAAGCGCCACATCCTGGTCGACACGCAGGGCCTGCTGATGCACGCGCTCGTCCATCCCGCCGACATTCAGGATCGGGATGGCGGCGTGCTAGTGATGGCCACGCTGTTCGGCCTCTACCCGTTTCTGCTCAAGCTCTTCGCCGACGGCGGCTATCAGGGACCGACCTTCCAAGATGGTCTGCGCAAGGTCTGCCGCACGATCACGGTCGAGATCGTCAGGCGGTCCGATCAGGCCAAGGGCTTCGTTGTGTTGCCCAAGCGCTGGATTGTCGAGCGAACGATCGGTTGGCTCAACCGCTGCCGCCGTCTCGCGAAGGATTGGGAATGCAAAAGCCGGAAAGGGCGAGCGTTCGTCCTCTTGGCCTCCATCCGCCTCATGACCCGAAAGCTCTGTCAGAAAACATTATGATGCCGGACAGACTCT
>NZ_VRVF01000198.1:0-922 GCF_008040045.1 Methylobacterium sp. WL8
AGAGCCTGTTTGAGCCCCTCAGCCGTCCGTCCCCATCTGCCTCGTGTGCAAACACGAATTCCGCCTGGCGGGGCGGAGTGGAGAGCAGATGTGGACGGACCGACATCGGACGCGTCATGAGGCGCGTCTGAAGGACATGGTGCTGCAGGCAGGCTTGGACGAGGTCACTCGCTTCGTGGAGCGGGCAGATCCGCCAAGCAGTCCGGGAGCGACGCCTGCGCGCCAAGTGCTGGCAGCGATTGCCTGGCACCTGCGGGTTGGCGGCGCGTGGCGGGCGCTACCAGCGGGCTTTCCGCCCTGGCGTACGGTCTACGGCTGGTTCCGGCGCTGGATCGAGAAGGGCCTGTTCGAGGACCTCATGCGAAATCTGACCCGCCGGCAACGACAGCGTTGCGGACGCCGGCCGGAGCCGCGGCTGGCAATCGTCGACACGCAAAGCATCAAGTGCATCGGTGTGCGCGGGCCACGCGGCTATGACGGAGCCAAGAAGCTGGTCGGGCGCAAACGCGTCGCATTGGTCGATGCCGAAGGGCACGTGCTGGCGCTCGCCGTCGTGCCAGCGAACGTGCAGGATCGCGACACGCTCCCGGCTCTCGATAATGGCAAGGAGACATGGCCCAGCCTGCGACTGGCCATCTTCGACGGTGCCTTCACGGCCGAGCGCTGCCAAGAATGGTGTCTCGTCCATGGCATGCGCCACCGCGTCGTCGAGAAATTGCCGGACCAGAAGGGCTTCGTCGTCTTGGAGCGGCGCTGGGTCGTAGAGAGGACCTTCGGCTGGCTCAGCCATTGGGCCGGCCTACACCGCGAGCGCGCCGGTCGCCTTGACGTCGCAACGGGTCGCCTCGCCTGCGTCGCCAGCCTGATGGCCGCCAACGCCCTCAACAACCCAGCCTAAATGAAACCGCCTCAAACAGGCTCT
>NZ_VRVF01000199.1:0-907 GCF_008040045.1 Methylobacterium sp. WL8
AGACCCCGTTTCATAATGGGGTGAGCGGCAGGTGTCGCGGGCGTTGGGAGAGTGTCTGACGCTCACCCTGGATCGCCGATGTGGACCCCTACCGCTCGCACCGAGCTTGCGCGCGAAAGCCGCCCCTACGCAACCTGTCTGACCGACGCTGAATGGGCCGTCGTCGGCGCGATGCTGCCTAGTCCCGCATCAAGGGGTCGCCCCTGGCGCTGGCCGATGCGGTGGGTGCTGGATGGGGTCCTGTATGTGTTACGGACAGGCTGCGCTTGGCGGCACCTGCCGCATGAGTTCCCACCCTGGTCGACCGTGCATCGCTGGTTCTTGCGCCTGTCAGCTTCGGGCGTGTTCGAGCGCCTCGCCCACGCCCTCACGATGGACGACCGCGAGCGAGCCGGGCGTGAGGCCAGCCCGACCGGTGCCGTCATGGATGCGCAGGCGGCGCGCTCGGGCGGCGTCGGCGTCGATGGAGAACGCGGCTACGATCCAGCCCGGCGTGTGGTGGGCCGCAAACGCCACGCGCTGACCGACACGGATGGCCGTCTTCTGATCGCCGCCGTCTCGCCTGCTGACCTCCACGACAGCCATGGAGGCGTTGCGCTTTTGCGTGCCTCGCGCGGTCTCTGGCCGTTCCTGGCCCACTGCTTCGCAGACCGAGCTTATCGAGGCGAGCGCGTCGGCACCGCGACGGCGATCACCATCGAGATCATTGCGCCCGACGAGGGACAGAAGGGCTTTGCGGTTCAACCGCGACGCTGGGTCATCGAGCGAACCTTCGGATGGATCAGTCGATGCCGCAGGCTCGCCCGTGATCACGAGGCGACGGCCTCTTCCGCACTCGCCTTCTTCGTCCTGGCAGCAGCCATGATCCTCGTCAGACGCCTGGCACGAGCGTTATGAAACGGGGTCT
>NZ_VRVF01000019.1:0-69726 GCF_008040045.1 Methylobacterium sp. WL8
ACCACCTCGACCACGAAGGTGCGAAAGGCCGCGACCGCGTCCTGCGTCGCCGGTTCCTCCGCCACCATCGCCGTCGCGGGTCCGCCGCGCAGGGCATGGCCGACCCAGCCGCCGGCACCGCCGAGCGTAAGGCAGAGCACGGCTGCAGCCGCCATGGGGAACCAGCCCCCGCCGACGAACCGACGTCGCGGGCGAATGTTGGCCACCCGGAGCCGCGCCGGGATCGCCTCCTCGGCGATCGGCGCGAGGCGGGCACGCAGGCGCTCGCGCAGGGCGCGATCCGCCGCGACCTCGGCCGCACGCGCGGGGTTTCCTTTGAGCCATGCCTCGACCAGCGCCTGCCGCTCCGGTTCAAGGTGGCCGTCGATCAGGCCGTGCAGGTCGTCCTCGCCGACCGGGCGTGGATGCCCGCTCATTTCACCCTCCTCAAGAGGCCGGTCCGGCCAGTTTCCAGAAAACTTCGCATCCGCGTCCGCGCCCGGCTCAACCGGGACATCACGGTGCCGAGCGGTACGCCAAGCACCTGGGCCGCCTCGGCATAGGACAGATCCTCCACCGAGACGAGGAGCAGCACCGAGCGCTGTTCCTCGGGCAGGGCGTCGAGGCCGGCAAGCACGTCGCGGGCCCCCATCGCGGCCTCCGGGTCTATACCTGGGTCGGGCACCTGCTCCAGCGCTTCCGCGCCACAATCGACGCCGCGCCGGCCCCGGCGCCGGACGGCGCCGAGGAACAGGTTGCGCTCGATCGTGAACAGCCACGCTCGGAGGTCGCCGTCGCGGCGGCGCCCGGACCAAGCGGACAAGGCCCGCTCCAGGGTGTCCTGGACGAGGTCGTCCGCCGCCTCGCGGTCCCGCAGCAGCGCGACGGCGTAGCGCCGCAGGGCCGGGATTTGCGGTTCGATCAGGGCGGCGATCTCGTCCAACGACGTTTCCCGGTCAGAGGGGGCCGATCAAGGCATTCCCCGATCAAGGCTTGGCGATGTGCCACGCGCCGTTGAGGAAGCCGTCGCCGGTGATGTCGCCGGGCTTGGTGTCCTTGGCAAAGGTGTAGAGCGGCTTGCCCTTGTAGGCCCACTGCATCGTGCCGTCGTCCCGCGTCACCATCGTCCAGTCGCCGCTGGCGGCCGAGCCGGAGGCGGCCATCAGGGCCGGCCAGTTGGTGGCGCAGGGGCCGTTGCACATCGACTTGCCGCCCATGTCCTTGTCGAAGGTGTAGAGGGTCATGCTCTTGGCATCGACGAGCGCCGGCCCCTTGGCGGTCTCGGCCGTCATGGCAGGCGCGGCGGCCTGGGCGGCCAAGGCGGAGAAGGCCACAGCCGCGAAGGCGGCGCGGATCAGCAGAGTGCGCATGGGTGAGGTCTCCCGCGGTCGAGCATGACCGCCGTCAGCATTTGAAGCTTTTGTTGGGGTGTTCTGAAACTCTGATTGCTGAGCTTGATGGCTCAGTGATTGGCTTTATCACCGTGGATGATGAGGGCTACATCTCGGCGTTGTACGTCGGTCGCACCCGCATTGGCGCCGGATCAGCACTACTGCAAGCAACAGAGGATCGTCATCGACGCCTCTGGCTTCACGTTTTCCAAGAAAATGCTTTAGCTATAGAGTTTTATAAAGCGCGGGGCTTTGCGGTGGTCGATGAGGATACGCAGATCGATAGCCTAGGTCGCCGGCACCGTCGGTACGCGATGGAGCGCGCCAACGGTTCCATCTTGTATCGGTAGCTGAGGAGGCTTCTGTGACGCTCGAAAATGCGCTGGCTTAGCTTCGGGTCTCACCCTGAGGCTTCGGGGTTCGTTCTTACGGAGAACCGGTCCCTCGCCGTGATCCGCTCGGCTGGTAGGTCCTGGACCTCACGCTTGAAAATCTGTTGGCTGAGGAAGGTGCGCTCGATCTCGAGCCGTTCCTCTTCGACATCGATGTACCAGCACCGCCGCCGGCCGCTCCACCGATAGCTGCGCGCCTTCAGCACATCCTTCGTGGCAATGGGTGAACCTGCGGCCCAAATGCGCACCGTGGGCTTACGTGCGGTTTCGAGCAGGCATGACAGCGCGAGGCGGCCGGAGGCCCTCAATGGGGCTGCCAGCAGTGCCATGAGGGCATGGCAGTCATCGATGGCGCGATGCCCGTCATGGAAGAAGCCGTAGTCGGTGAGCAGATAGCCAAGCTTCATGCCCTCGTGGCCTTCGTCGCGCCATGGCACCTGATGGCAGGAACAAGCCCAGTTCTTCTCGGCAAAGATTGGCCAGCGGCCCTCGCACATTTGGCGGTCGAAGCTGGCGTTGTGAGCGATCACCACGGCGGCATCGGCAGCCATCGCGCGCACAGCCGCGTCATCAATGCGCTGGCCAGCCACGTCCGCATCCGTGATGCCGGTCAAGCGCGTGACTTCGGGCGGAATCGGCTCGCTCGGTTGATGAAGCTGGTTGAGCGTCTCGAGCACCCGGTAGACGCGGCCGCTCGCGCCGTACTCGAACTTGACGATGCCAAGCTCGATCACCTCGTCGCGCGCGTGATCGATGCCCGTGGTCTCTGTGTCGAGGATCAGCCCGATGAACGTCGGCTCGTCGGCTGGATCCATGAGATCGACAAACGGTCTGACGCGCCGCAGCACCCGGTAGTCGCCAGTGCCCTCTAGCACGCTTGCGATGCTGTCGAGGGCTTCCATCACTGCTGTTGTGTCCAGTTCCAAACCTCGCCATCGCTCAGCCATTGGAAGCCGCGACTCGTCGCAGGAGCAGGACACGGTCACGGCCTCCCAGCCAGACCTCCTAAAGCTGAGTCCCCAAGGAAATTAGCGCAGCTTGGGTTCATCCAATCGAGGGCCGAGCTCTCGGGCGGCTCTATGGCTTATTCGCGGCCTTTTTCGAGGGCTCAACGGGTTTGATGCTTCCTGTCTCGGAGACACGTTCACGAGCCTGATCGAGGCGCTTCTTCGAGGCGACAAGCTCGCGCTGTGAACTGCCAAGCTGACCCTTGGCAGCGTCGCGCGCGGCAACAGCTTGACCAAGCTCCTCGCGTGCGGAGGCGAGTTTGCCTTGCCACTCACGGACAAGGTCGATGTTTGCCTGCTCCAACTCTCTCTGACGATTCACAAACCCGCTTCTTTCTGTCTGAAGTAGGCTGACCTCAGTCGTGAGATTGCGGTTGGCTGACGCTTTGTTCGCGTAGGCTCCCCAACCTGCAAAGGCGAAAACCCCCAGTATGAGAGGAAGCAACTGAGCAGGTGCCGGCTTCCACGCAAAAATCACCTGGAGGTTCCGGCGCAGCAGTTCGAGCAAGCGAGGCATGGACCGGCTGTCTCCTAGCGCAACCGTGCGGACCCCGCTGGTCCGAACGGTTGATCGATCAGTTTCATGACGATGCTCACGCAGCGTTAATCCTTGCTTACGGAGCACATCACAAAGCGGCTTGCGCCGCCAACAGGAGCATAACGTCGGATGGCTGCCGGCCTGTATGGTCGAGGCTCTTGTTGCTTTCGAACGGGGGGCCTGTCCTAAAAGCAAAAACTTGCTGAGGTTGCTCAGGTAGGCCGGTGGGGACGGCGTGCCTCGCGCGGGCGGTCTATCTTAGGGCCATGAGGCGGCGGTACTGTAGTTCGCCGTCGTGACAATATCGTCCAGCGTACTTTCGCAATATGCGCGACAATTCATCACGAATTGTGAGCCAAAACGATAGCTCAAGCTGTCGTTTAATTCAATTTAAATACCAATTACAGGTTTTTAAATAATTTTCTTTTGCAGACAGCGGTGATTCGAATTCGATCACGCCTGCGACAAGCTAATTGGGATTCCTGGTAATTTCTCCAGTTCTCTCTTCATGGCAGATAGATCGTACTCGCCGTATCGGTCGCCCACGGAACGATGGGAGTGACCGGTGATAGCGTCCGCGATATCGGGCGCAAGCCCATGATTGCGCGCTAGGGTCTTAAAACGGTGCCGCCACGAGTGGTTGGGGGCCAGCCGAGGATCTTTTAGGCCCAAGTCGCGAACCCAGCGACCCAGCACCTTCGTGCCATTGCCGCCCCGTTTGCCGAATTTATCCGGCGGCAGTTCCGGGAACAGCGGGCCGGCCTTCCGGCTGCTGACGAATTCGAGGAAGCCCGCCGCGATCAGAGCTGAGTGCAGGGGGATCGTTCGTTCGGAGCCGATGTTCTTGAGAGACCCCGCATCGGCGTCGAACCGCAATGCGCGCGTACCCTCGATCTCGACGATGTCTTCGACCCTCAACTGGCAGACCTCTGAAAGTCGGCCGCCCGTGAAGGCGCAGACCCAGGGCACCCAACGTCTCACCGGGTCTTTCTCGACAGCTGCCGCATCAAGGATGACCCTGGCTTCAGCTTCTGTGAAACCCCTTTTCCCCTGCCCCGGCTTCTGCTTCACACTGATGGTGATGCGTTCGGCGGGATTTTCAGCGAGACGCCGGTTGTCGACCCCCCACCTCAGTATCGCACGAACCGGCGCCAAACGACTCTCACGGATCGTCTTTGCGGCTAGACCTGCCGCTACCAAGCTATCCTTCCAGGCGACGAGATCGTCAGCGGTGATGCGGCTTACGTCGTCGTGCTTCAGGAATGCTGAAAGCTGCGCCATAACCCGTGTCCAGTCATAGATCGTCTTCTCTGCCGGCTTCCGTTCGGCAGCCCAGCCGTTCACAAGGTCATTGAACTTGACTGACGCCTGCGTATCCATCCGCCTCGTTACAGGGGTGGGAGCGACCAGGGGCGTCTTCGGCGGTCTGTCATCTCCGGGTACATCACCAAGCGCGTGCCGCTCTAGGACCAGGCTCGCCCGCTGAATGGCCGCCGCGACAGCCTTGGCGAGAGTGCGGCGGCCGTCCGGATCGACCTGCAAACCTTTTTTCCCGATGAGGATGTCGGCCTGCTTGAGGCACCATTCCTCCATCTCGTCCTCACCGTGGTCGGCGTACTCACCGTGGAGGACCTGATGGACGACATCAGGGCGGCGCCAAAGGCCCTTTCGGCGCTGTTGCCAAAGGCGCTCGAAAAGGTTCGTGCGCCAGAAATTTAGGCTCGGGTTCTCGCGATGCAGGGCGATCCAGCGGTCGTGGGCTGGCGAAGCGAGTTCATGCGCTTCCCGCTCGCTCAGTGCCCTAGGTCCAGCTTCAAGCGCCGCCCATCGCTTCTCGATATCCCGTATCGCCTCAGGGTGGCGAAGCCGCGCCTCGTCGGGATCCTTCGTCCCGAGGCTGACCATCTCCGTCCACTTTCCAACAAGCGGGCGCAGGTGTTCCGGCACGCCCTTGCGAGCGTAGTAGACGCCGTTGTGATGTTTCCAGGGTCGAGCCATGGGTAGAGGCATTTGTACCACCCGTTTGTACCAAGCGGGCCGCACGAAACCGTTGCAGGTCAGCAACTTACCGTGATGATTGAGCTTTAGGTCTAAGTGGCGGAGAGGGGGGGATTCGAACCCCCGATGGGCTTGCACCCATGCCGCATTTCGAGTGCGGTACAATCAACCGCTCTGCCACCTCTCCGCGAGGTGCCTCGTCGAGACCGGCGGTGCCTAGCATGAAGCACCGCCGGATCACAAGCGCGATCGCGCTTTTTCGATCGCGATCGTCGGTCGGCTCAGGCCTTCCCGGCCAGCGCCGCCGCGACGACCTGGGCGAAGGCGACCGGGTCGCGCGGGGTGTCGCCGTCCTGAATGCGGGCGAGGTCGAGGAGGGTGCCGGCCGCCGGCGCGATCGCGTCCTCCGGGCCATCGGCCAGCGCGCGGATCAGCGGGTGGCGCGGGTTGATCTCCAGGATCGGCTTGCCGCCGCCGGCCGCGCGGCCGGCGCGGCGCAGCAGGCGCTGCATCTGCAGGTCGGGGCCGTTGCCGCCGGCCGCCAGCACCACGGCGCTGTCGACGAGGCGGTCGGTGGCGCGCACGTCCGAGACGTCGTCGGACAAGGCCGCCTTGATCTTGGCGACGAGGTCGTCGACGCCGGCCGGGGCCTCGCCGGCCTCCGCGTCGCCGGAGAACTTCGACAGGTCGAGGGCGCCCTGGGTCACCGAGCGCAGCGGCTTCTCCTCGAAGCGCGCGAGCTGCTCGGGCCAGAACGCGTCGACGTGGTCGGAGAGCAGCAGCACCTCGAGGCCGCGGGCGCGGAAGCCTTCGAGCTGGGGCGAGCGGGCGAGCGCGTCGGCGTCGTCGGCGACGAGGTAGTAGATCGCCTCCTGGCCGTCCTTCATCCGCGAGACGTAGTCGGCGAGCCCGGTCCAGCCTTCCACCGCGGAGGACTTGAAACGCAGCAGCGGCGCGATCTCGGCGCGGCGCTCGTGGTCCTCGTAGATGCCTTCCTTCACCACTGGCCCGAAGTTCTCCCAGAAGGCCTGGTAGCCCTCGGCGTCCTTGGCCCGGCTCGTCAGCTCGGAGAGCACGCGGCCGGTGACCGCGCGGCGGATCTTGGCCAGCGCCGGCGTCGTCTGCAGCATCTCGCGCGAGACGTTGAGCGGCAGGTCCTCGGTGTCGACCACGCCCTGCACGAAGCGCAGCCAGGACGGCAGCAGCTTGGCGTCGTCAGTGATGAACATGCGCCGGACGTGCAGGCGCACCTTGCTCTCGCGCTCGCCCTCCACCGCCTGGAACGGCTTCATCCCGGGCACGAACAGCAACGCCGAGAACTCGAGCGCGCCTTCCGCGCGCCAATGCAGCGTCGCCCACGGCTTGTCGAAGTTCATGCCGACCGAGCGGTAGAACTCCTCGTACTGCTCAGGCGTGATCTCGGATTTCGCCTTGCGCCAGAGCGCCGTGCCCTGGTTGGCCGATTCCTCCTTGCCGTCCTCGACGATGGCGATCGGCACGGTGATGAAGTCGGCCCATTTGCGGACCAGGTGGTCGAGGCGGTAGCTCTCGAGGTACTCGTCGGCATCCTCCTTCAGGTGCATCACGATCGTGGTGCCGGGCTCCTCGCGGGTCGCCGGCTCGAGGGTGTAGCTGCCCTGCCCCTCCGAGGCCCAGGTCCAGGCCTCGTCGGTGCCCGCGCGCCGCGAGGTGACCGTGACGCGGTCGGCCACCATGAAGGCGGAATAGAAGCCGACGCCGAACTGGCCGATCAGGCTCGGCTTCTCGTCTTCCTTGCCGTCCTGGGGCTTGGCGTCGGCCAGCGTCTGCGAGAACGCCCGCGTGCCGGAGCGCGCGATCGTGCCGAGGTTCGAGGCCAGGTCGTCCTTGCTCATGCCGATGCCGGCATCCGAGACGGTGAGCGTGCGGGCCGCCTTGTCGGGGGTGATCCGCACCTTCGCGTCGGCCGGCAGGGCGCTCGCCGCCGAGGTCAGGGCCTCGAACCGGCGGCGGTCCATCGCGTCGGCGGCGTTGGCCACCAGCTCCCGCAGGAAGATCTCGCGGTCGGAGTAGAGGGCGTGGACCACGAGGTCCAACAGCCGCCCGACTTCGGCACCGAATTCGTGCCGTTCCACCGTCTCGCTCACAGTCGTCGCTCCGCTTTCAAAGGAGCGCTGCCCGACGACGCGGATGTCGGCGCGGCGTCGGGAAGCGCGTCAAGACACGATCCGGCGCCGCCCGGCCGGATCGGACCGGGCGCCACCGCGAATGCGGGGGCGATATGCCGTCGCGGGCCCGCGAATTCAATGCTGGCCGCATGCAGGGCCTGTACAGCCGGCCAGGGTGATCGCTCGAAGCCGCGTTCAGCGGGTTCAGGGCGCGAAGAGCGCCCCGCGCAGCGGGCTTTTCAGGACCTCGGTCCTGAAAGGCGTCGAGCGGAGCGAAAGCCTGAGCCCGCGGAGGCGGGCGCCGGCGACTGAGGCCGAAGTCGAACAGGGCAAGCGCTTTCGAGCGATTGCACGACAGGGCCGGCGCACGATTCTTGCGAATCCCGCGCCGATCCGGCCTATCGATGGCGCACGCGCCGCGGGCCATGCCGTCCGGGGACGTTTCGGGACCGACCACCACCCCATGAGCGGGCGCCAGCACATCATCCCGATCCGGCGGGCCTACAACCGCCTCGTCGCCGACGAGACGCTGGAGGACTACGCCCTGCGCTTCACCGCCAAGAAGGCGCGGCGCTGGTCGGCGTTCCAGGTGGCGCAGACGGCGCTCGGCTCGCTCTCGTTCCTGGCGCTGGAGGCGATCGGCGGCACCCTGGTGCTGGCCACCGGGTTCTCGAACACGCTGGCCGCCGTCCTCGTCGTCGGCGTGCTGATCTTCGCCACCGCTGCGCCGATCACGATCTACGCGGCCCGCTACGGCCTCGACATGGACCTGCTCACCCGCGGGGCCGGCTTCGGCTATCTCGGCTCGACCGTGACCTCGCTGATCTACGCGAGCTTCACGTTCCTGTTCTTCGCCATCGAAGCCGCGATCATGGCGCTGGCGCTGCAGCTCTGCTTCGGCCTGCCGCTGTGGATCGGGTATCTGGCCTGCGCCGCGGTTGTGATCCCGCTCGTGGCCTACGGCATCCGCCTGATCAGCCGGTTCCAGATCGGGACGCAGCCGCTTTGGGTCGGCCTCAACCTGCTGCCGCTCGCCTGCATCGCCTGGAAGGGCGACGCCCCGCTCGATGCGCTCTTCGCCTTTCCGGGCCTGGCCCCCGGATCGGGTGCGGGATTCGACGCGGCCCGCTTCGGGCTCGCCGCCGGCGTGCTTCTGGCGCTCCTGGCGCAGGTCGGCGAGCAGGTCGACTTCCTGCGGTTCGTGCCGGCGCCCGAGGGACCGCGCGACCGGCGCTGGTGGGCGGCGGTGCTGGCGGCCGGCGCCGGCTGGATCGTGCCGGGCATGCTCAAGATCCTCCTCGGCGCGTTCCTCGCGGTGCTGGCGATGGAGCACGGCGTCGCGCCGGAGAACGCCGCCGAGCCGACCCGGATGTACTGGATCGCCTTCGGCTACGTCACGCCCTCGCGGGAGGCGGCGCTTTTCTTGATGACCGCGTTCGTCGTGGTCTCCCAGCTCAAGATCAACCTCACCAACGCCTATGCCGGCTCGATCGCATGGTCGAACTTCTTCTCGCGCCTGACGCACAGCCATCCGGGGCGGGTGGTTTGGCTCGTCTTCAACGTCGCCATCGCGCTGCTGCTGATGGAGCTCGGCATCGACAAGACCATCGCCAGCACGCTGCCGCTCTACGCGGTCGTGGTCTCGGCCTGGGTCGGGGCGCTGGCCTCGGACCTCGCGATCAACAAGCCGCTCGGCCTGTCGCCGCCGGGCATCGAGTTCAAGCGCGCACACCTCTACGCGATCAACCCGGTGGGCACCGGCGCGATGACGCTGGCGCTGCTCGCCGGCACCTTCGCCCATGCAGGGCTGCTCGGGCGCGCGCTGCAGCCCTTCGCGCCGCTCTTGACGCTCGGCGTCGCGTTCGCGGCGGCGCCGTTGATCGCCTGGGCGACAGGCGGGCGCTACTACCTGGCGCGGACGCCGAAGGCGGATTGGGGGCGGCCCGAGATCGTCTGCCGGGTCTGCGAGCTGCCGTTCGAGGGCGAGGACATGGCCCATTGCCCGGCCTATGACGGGCCGATCTGCTCGCTGTGCTGCTCCCTGGACGCCCGCTGCGGCGACCTGTGCAAGCCGCACGGCAAGCTGGAGGCGCAGGCGCAGGCCGTGCTCGGCCGGATCGTGCCGGCGCGCACCGCCGCCTGGATCGGCGCGCCGCTCGGGCGCTACCTCGCCCTGATGCTGACGCTGGTGGCCGTGGTCGGGCTGATCCTCGGCATCGTCCACGCCGGGGCGACGCTGGAGCATCCCGAGCACCGCGTGGCGCTGCGCGCCGCGCTGACCAGCGTGTTCTTCATCCTCGTCGTCATCCTCGGCGTGGTCGCGTGGCTGTTCGTGCTGGCGCACGAGAGCCGCCGCGTCGCGCAGGCCGAAACGCGGCGCCAGACCGCCCTGCTCGAGGCCGAGATCGAGGCGCACAAGGTCACCGACGCCAAGCTCCAGACCGCCAAGGAGACGGCGGAGGCCGCCAACCTCGCCAAGAGCCGCTACGTCGTCGGCATCAGCCACGAGCTGCGCACGCCCTTGAGCGCCGTGCTCGGCTACGCCCAGCTGTTGGAGGGCGACGCGGCGATCCCGCCAGCGCGCCAGAACGGCATCCGGGTGATCCGGCGCAGCGCCCAGCACCTCTCGGGCCTGATCGACGGCCTCCTCGACATCTCGCGGATGGAGGCGGGCCGCCTGCAGATCCATCGCGACGAGATCCGCATCGCCGAGGTGCTCGACCAGATCGTCGACATGGTGCGGCTGCAGGCGCAGAGCGCCGGCCTCGACTTCCGCTTCACCCGGCCCGAGATCCTGCCCGCGGTGGTCGCCACCGACGAGAAGCGCCTGCGGCAGGTGCTGCTGAACCTGCTCTCCAACGCGATCAAGTTCACGCAGGCCGGCCACGTCGCCCTCGACCTGAGCTACCGCAGCCAGGTGGCCGTGTTCACGATCCGCGACACCGGGCCTGGCATCCCCGAGTCCGACCTGGAGCGGATCTTCGAGCCGTTCGAGCGCGGGACGACCCCGGCCGCCGCCGGCACGCCGGGGACCGGGCTCGGGCTCACCATCGCCAACCTGCTGGCGCAGGTGATGGGCGGCGAGATCTCGGTGACGAGCGAACTTGGCCGCGGCACGACCTTCCGCTTCCGCCTGATGCTGTCCGCGATCACCCGCGCCGCGCCGATCCCGGCCCCGCCGGCGATCCCAACCCGCGCCTACGTCGGCGCGCGGCGGACGGTGCTGGTCGCCGACGACGACGCCGGGCACCGTGCGCTGATGCGCGAGATCCTGGAGCCGGAGGGGTTCGTCGTGGTCGAGGCGATCGACGGTCCCGCCTGCCTCGCCGCAGCCGAGGCCGAACGCCCGGACCTGCTGCTCCTCGACATCGCGATGCCGGGACTGTCCGGCTGGGCGGTCGCCAAGCGCCTGCGGGAGGCGGGGTTCGCCGGGCGGATCGCGATGATGTCGGCCAACGTCCACGAGATCAGCCCGATCCGCGGCGACGACGCCCCGCACGACGCGATCATCGCAAAGCCCTTCGACCTGCGCGACTTCCTCGAACGGGTCACGCAGCTCCTCGGCCTCGAATGGGCGGGCGCCCCGGAGGCGGAGCCCGAACCGAGGGCGACGCCCTCCGCGGAAGCCTCGGGGCCGTCGCCGCAGCAGGTCGGCGACCTGCTGCGGCTCGGGCGGATCGGGCACATCCGCGGCATCGAGGCCAAGCTCGCCGAGATGGCGCAGGATGCGAGCGTGCCGGATGCGTTCGTCGCGCGGATGCGCGGCCTCGTGGCCGATTTCGACATGCGGCGCTACCTGAGCGTGCTTCAGGCGATGGCGGACGGCATGGCGGATCGCGCGGTCGCGTCGGAGGGAGCCGCCGTCGATGGCTGAGGCGCAGCGCGACATCGTCCTGGTCGTCGACGATTCCCCCGACACCTTGAACTTCCTCACCGACGCGATTGAGCGCTCCGGGGCGACCGTCCTCGTCGCGGTGGCGGGCGACCTCGCCCTGGCGCTCGTCGAGGAGATCACCCCCGACGTGATCCTGCTCGACGCGATGATGCCCGGCATGGACGGGTTCGAGACCTGCCGCCGCCTCAAGGCGAAGCCGCACGTCGCGCACGTGCCGGTGATCTTCATGACCGGGCTGACCGAGACAGAGCACATCGTGAAGGGGCTCGGCGCCGGCGGCGTCGACTACGTCACCAAGCCGATCGCGCCCGACGAGATCCTGGCGCGCATCCGCGTGCATCTGGCGAGCGCGCGGGCGGCGCAGAGCGCGCGCGCGGCCCTCGACACCGCGGGCCGCACGCTGTTCGCCGTGGACGCGGCCGGCGCCGTGGCGTGGTGCACGCCGCAGGCCGCGCGCCTGCTCGGCGACCTCGCGGCCGACCCCGGCACGGCGCTCGCCCTGCCCGCGACGAGCCGCGCGTGGCTGCGCGACGCCCTGGAAGGCGGCGCGGCGGCCCCATTGAGCCTGCGCGACCGCGAGGGCCGCGCCCACGTGCTCAGCTTCATCGGCCGGACCGGCGAGGAAATCCTGCTCCGGCTCTCGCGCGACGACACCGCCGCCGGCCTCGAACGCCTGCGCGACCGGCTCCGCGTCACCGGCCGCGAGGCGGAGGTGCTGCTCTGGCTCTCGCGCGGCAAGTCGAGCCGCGACATCGGCGAGATCTTAGGCTTGAGCCCGCGTACGGTGACGAAGCATCTGGAAGGCATCTACGCCAAGCTCGGCGTCGAGAACCGCACCGCCGCCTCGGTGATCGCCGCGCGCCACCTGCAGGATCTGGGGTAAGCGACGCGGTGGATGCATATGCCTGTGTCGGGCGGCATCAGCGCGTCCGCGCGGCCGCCCGTCCTCGAACACAGAGGAACAGCGCCACCTCGGTCAACGCCTGCGCCTGCGCCGCGGGATCGAGACGGCCGCGCCGCGGGCGCACCGCGTCGCGGGGCCGCTTCGCCGAGGACACCGGGGGGATGTGGACGAACAGCACCGGGCACGGCTCGGCCAGGGCGCGGAAGTAGCTGGCGTTGCACAGGTAACGCCCGGCGTCGCGCGAGCCGACCACCGCCAGCCCGTGACGGCGCAGGATCGCCAGGGCTTGGGGCGCGACGACGGCATGACGCGCCGCCGGCTCGGCCGGATCGAGGGTGAGGCTGGCGGAGGGGCGCCCCGACGCATCCGGGTAGAACCGGCTCGCCCTGTTGCAGGCCCGCGCCTCCACGCGGATGCGCTTGGCCCGCGAGGCGACGCCGAGCATCAGCACCGCCGCGGGTGCCTCCGCTAGCGCCGGCACGAGCTGCGTGCCGACCGCGTCGTAGGTGGTGTCCAGCACCCGCACCCGCAGGGCGCGGCCGAGGGCGAGCCTGAGGCGGCTCGATCGTTCGAGACGGCGGGCGAGCGCCGCGCTCGGGTTGCGCGGCATGCCGGGAAACGGGCCGAACCCGGTGATCAGGAGAACCGGCGCTTCGCTCGAAGCTGTTGGGCTCAAAGCCCGATCAGCTCGGCGATGATTGCGGCGCCCGCAGCCGGAGAGGCTTCGCCCTTCGCCACGCGGCCTTCCGCCTCGGCGGTCGCCTTGCGCACCTCCGACGTGCCGACGAGGCGCTGGTGCAGGCGTTCGTGAACGAGGGCCCACATCCACTTCACATCCTGCTCCCGGCGCTTCTTCGCGATCTCGCCGGTGGCGGTGAGCTTCTGGCGATGATCGACGACCCGGTCCCACATCGCGTCGAGGCGCAGGTTGTGGAAGCCCGAGATGGTGACCACGGGCGGCGTCCAGGTGGCGGAGGCCGGGGTGAGGATGTGGAGCGCGGCGCGGTACTCGCCGGCTGCGGCGTTCGCCCGCCGCTCGGCCTCGCCGTCGTCGGCCTTGTTGACCGCGATCATGTCGGCGAGCTCGAGGATGCCCTTCTTGATGCCCTGAAGCTCGTCGCCGGCGCCGGGCAGCATCAGAACGAGGAAGAAGTCGGTCAGGTCCGCCACCGCGGTCTCGGACTGGCCGACGCCCACCGTCTCCACCAGGATCACGTCGAAGCCGGCCGCCTCGCAGAGCAGCATGGTCTCGCGGGTCTTGGCGGCGACGCCGCCGAGCGTGCCCGACGAGGGCGAGGGCCGGATGAAGGCGTTGGGATCCAGCGCGAGACGCGCCATCCGGGTCTTGTCGCCGAGGATCGAGCCGCCGGTGCGCGTCGAGGACGGGTCGACCGCCAGCACTGCCACCTTGTGGCCGGCGGCCGTGAGGTTGGCGCCCAGCGCGTCGATCGTCGTCGACTTCCCGACGCCGGGTACGCCGGTGATGCCGACGCGGATCGCTTGGCCGGTCTGCGGCAGCACCGCGTCGATCAGGTCCCGCGCGAGCGCCCGGTGGTCGGCCCGCTTCGATTCGGCGAGCGTGATCGCGCGGGCGAGCGCGGCCCGGTCGCCGGCGATCAGCCGGGTTCGGAGAGCATCGATGTCGAGGGAGGCGGGCGTCATCCGCCCTTCATGCCGGGACCGAGGGCGTTCGTCGAGAGGCGCGGGCCCGTGTCGCCGCGCCCCTCCCGCGTCACCGGATCAGCGCCGGCGGTTGCCGGCCAGCACCGAGGTCGCGGCCAGCACCGCCCCCACCGCCACGATCGACGAGGCGAGCGGGTGCAGGGTGCTGCGCGTGTAGAAGCTCCGGCGCATCACGTAGCCCGGATGGTCGCCGGATGTCCGCCCGGTGCTTCCGGCCTCGCGCGAGGCGCCCCCGGCTTGGTGCAAGGCGCCCGCTCGGCCACGCGCCGGCTCGTCGCGCAGCTGCTGGGCGATCATGGTGCGGCCGATCCGGTCGAAGGCGCGCGGTGCCAACCGTTGCGCCGCGCTCATCAGCCGGCCACCGCCGCCGATATAGATGTCGCGCTGCGGATGCACGGCGGCGTGGACGATGGCGTTGGCCACCTCCTCGGTGCGATAGACCGGCGGCGGCAGCTTCACCGCGCGGTCGGCGTAGTTCTTCGCGTTCTGCGGGAACGGCGTGTCGATCGCGGCCGGCTTGATCAGCGTGACCGCGACGCCCGCGCCCTCCTCCTCGAGCTCGATGCGCAGGGCGTCGGTGAAGCCCTTGATGGCGTGCTTGCTGGCGCAATACATGCCCTGCAGCGGAAACGCGACGTCGGACGCGACGCTGCCGAGGTTGATCAGGACGCCGCCCGTGCGCTTCAGGTGCGGCACGGCCGCGAGCGATCCGTTGACCACGCCCCAGAAGTTCGTGGCGAACAGGCGCTTGTTGTCCGCCTCGACGACCTCCTCGAGCTTCCCGAAGATCGACAAGCCAGCATCGTTGACCCAGGTGTCGATCCGGCCGAACCGGGCGATCGCGGCCTCGGCGATGGCGTCGACGTCAGCCCGGTCCCCGACGTCGGCCACGACGTGGATGGCCTGGCCGCCGGCCGCCTCGATCTCGCTCTCGATCCTGGCGAGCGCGTCGCCGCTGCGGGCCGCCAGCACCACCTTGGCGCCGCGCTCGGCCGCCATGCGGGCGGTGGCCAGGCCGATGCCGCTCGAGGCGCCGGTGATGACGACGACTTGGCGGCCGAGGGGGTTTCGCGATCTGAACACGGCAAGTCCTTTCCGATCCTTCGGCGTCTCCCCTGCCCTCTAACCGCCGCACGCCGCCTCCGTTCAGAATGCGTTTCCGCCGGCCCCAGACGTCCGATGCCCGCAATCCACCGGGCGAACGGTCACGCTTGTGCCCTGCCATGGTCATGATCCTGCGGCACAGGCTAGGTCTCGGAGCCGGACACATCGCCGTCTCCCATCGCGCCGGACAGACCCGAGATCATGCTGCGCCAGCCTCCGACCCGCCGCGCCTTCGTCCGCCTCGGTGCCCTCGCTGGAACCGCCGTGCTGGCGCCGTCCCTCGGCGGTTGCGTCACGGACGGCCTCTCGACGGGCACGGTCGTGCTGCCCGAGCGGCAATCGGCCCTCGACGTGATGCCGGTGCTCCTGGTCGCCACCACGCGCAAGCCCGTCGGCAGCCCGCCCAAGCCCCCCTACTTCAACGCCGAGCGCGGCCGCGGCCTCAGCTTCGCCGAGGTGCGGCTGTCCCCGCCCGACCGGTCGCTGCTGGGCAAGGTCTCGTCGGTGATCTCCGGCGACTGGACCATCGGCGCGGTGCCGAAGGTCGAGACCGGCCCCGGCGCCGCCAACGCCTTCGCCGAGGCCGCGCTGGGGCGCGACGTGCTGATCTACGTCCACGGCTACCGCGAGTCGTTCGAATCCGCCGCCGTCAGCGCGGCCCGGCTCTCCGACGGCATCCGCTTCCGCGGCGTGTCCGGCCTGTTCACCTGGCCGTCCGCCGCCGCGACCTTCGATTACGGCTACGACCGCGAGAGCGCGCTGTGGTCGCGCGACGCCTTCGAGGACCTGCTGAAGGCGCTCGCCTCCACGCAGAGCGCCGGCAAGATCAACATCGTCGCCCACTCCATGGGCACGCTGCTGACCCTTGAGACCCTGCGGATGCTGCGCGCCGAGGCCGGCGAGGCGGCGATGAACCGGATCGGCGCGGTGGTGCTGGCCGCCCCCGACATCGACATCGACCTGTTCACCGGCAGCGTCGCCAAGCTCGGGTCGGACGTGCACAAGATCACGGTGATCTCGTCGACCAACGACCGCGCCCTGGAACTCTCCGGCGCCATCGCCGGCGGCGTCGTCCGCGCCGGCGCCGCCGACCGCGAGCGCCTGGAGGCGCTCGGCGTGCGCGTCGCCGACGCCTCGGATTACGGCGGCGGCCTGATCAACCACGACCTGTTCCTGTCGAACCCGGAGGTTCAGGCCGTGGTCAAGCGCGCGATCTCGCGCGGCGGCAGCGGGGCTTAAGCCCGCTCACTCCATCCGCGTCGTCATCGTCTGCGGCGGCAGCGGCTCCTCGGGGGCTTCGGCGGCCTCCGCGTCGAGGTGGTCGATGACCGCGACGGCGTCGGCCCAGACCCGGAAGCCGACCAGCGGGTTCGGGCCGAAGGTGTGGGTCAACGGCACGTCGGCGGCGTCGCGCCCGTAGGCGACCATGACCCGGCCGATGCGCGGCGCGTTGTTGCGCGGGTCGAACACGTGCCAGCGCCCGCCGAGGTAGACCTCCATCCAGGCGCAGAAGTCGCCGGCCGGGTGCGGCTCCGGCTCGCCGATGAAGCTGATGTAGCCGGTGCAGTAGCGGGTCGGCAGGTTCAGCGCCCGGCAGAGCGCCACCGCGAGGTGGGTGAAGTCGCGGCAGACCCCGCGCCCGCCCTGGTAGGCGTCGAGCGCCGTGCGGTCGCGGTGGGCGAACTCGTAGCCGAAGGCGAGGTGGGCGTGGACGAAGTCGCACACCGCCTGCACCCGCTCCCACCCCGGCGGGGTGTCGCCGAACAGCCGCCAGGCCTCGTCGGCGAGCAGGTCGGATTCGCAGTAGCGGCTCGGCAGCAGGAACAGCAGGGTCTCGGCCGGCAGGTCCTCGACGCGGTGCTGCGCGGCGTCCGGCGCCATCGGGTCCGGCAGCCCGTCGTCGGCGACGATCCCGTCGGTGCCGATGGTGAAGGCGCCGGCCGGCGCGATCAGGCGGCCGCAGAGGTTGCCGAAGCTGTCGCGGTACGTCTCGACCGGCACCGCGGGCTGGGTGACGATCGCATCCGAGGCCTCGAGGGCGTCGGCGCAGGAGGGATGCAGGTTGAGCATCACCACCATCGGCACGGGATAGGGGAAGGCGTAGCGCATCTCGCAGCCGAGCCTGATCCGCATCCGGGATTCCTTCTTTCCTGAAACTGGGGCCGGCCAAGGCTTGTGGTGGAAGGCGTATGGTCTGACGCGCGCCGTCGCCGGGCCAGAGCGACCGGACCCAAGCAGGAGGCGGACCGCGAAGGGCTCGGACGGCGCGATAATTCGGGGTTGGCGGGTGTACCGTTCCCCCCTACAGCATCCCCGCGACCGGATTGAGAGCGGTGCGCGGAAGTTCCAGAGCTTTCTTGCGGCGCAGGCGCGAACGGCCCGGATGCGGGCCTTTCGCAACACGGTAATCAGAGGGAAGTCAGCGATGTTCACGCTCGAGATCGAGGGCAAAGCCGTGGCGGTCATCAACGGCGACGAGGAGACCGCGCGCGACCTCTTCACCTGCGACGGCTTCAAGGAAGACATCCAGAAGATGACGAGCGACGGCGCGCCGCTCTGGAACGGCACCTCGGAGCTCAAGATCCGCGCCGCCAACGAGGACGAGATCGAGATCTTCGAGGACGCGCTGGCCGAGGACGACGGCGAAGGCGACTTCGAGGACGACCCGCGCCACGCCGCCGCCGCCAACGACGCGACCACCGAAGAGGGCGAGGAGGACGAGGACGAAGCCGACATCGTCTTCCTCGTGGACATCGACGAGGCCGACGCCCTCGATTCGTGAGGGTTTCGGGCGTCCCGATCGAACGGGACGCCCTTTCCTTCTCTGCTCCGGGATCAGATCCGTTCTTCGCCTCGCGCAATGGATGAGGGGGGCCCCCTCTCCCCGCACGCGGGGAGAGGCCTGCAGGGACCTCGTCGTCCCTGCGGGTAGCGAAGGCGAAGCCGAAGCGACGGTGAGGTGCAGGACGAGGCTCCTCCGTCGGCGCCCCTCACCTTCGGCTGCAGCCTCGCTCGGCCAAGTCCTCTCCCCGCACGCGGGGCGAGGGGATGCGCGGCAGCGTCGGGATACGACAGCTTGGCGCCCGGCGGATCGACGTCGCGGCTGACGACGCCTCAACCGGCGAGCCACTCCGTCACGCCCGCCGCGGTGCGAAAATCCTCCAGCGCCCGCACCCGCGCGTCGGGGATCGCCGAGCCGGCCATGGTCGCCAGCGCGTGGCCGGGGCCGAGTTCGAGTACGGTGGTCGTGCCGTATTCCCGGCAGGTGTCGAGGCAGGCCGCCCAGTCGATCGTCTGCGCGATCTGGCGCGCGAGTTTGTCGAGCCCGGCGGCGGCGTCGAACACCGCGGTGCCGTCGAGACCGCCGACGAGGCGCGGGCCGGGGCGCGGCGGCTTTTCCTGAGGTGCCGCGCGCAGGATCTCGCCGAAGCGCAGGGCGGCGGCGGCGAGGAGCGGCGTGTGCGACGGCGTCCGCACCGGCAGCACCACCGCGCGCTGCGCCCCGGCGGCGAGCGCCGCGCGGCAGACGGCCTCCAACGCATCGACCGGCCCGCCGACGACGACGCTGTCGGGCGCGTTGCGGATCGCAAGGTGGCAGCCATGCGCGCTTGCCATGTCCGCGCTCCGCGCCTGCGGCAGGCCGCGGATGCCGGCGAGGCCGTGCCCCACGCCCGAGGCCGCATCCATCGCCTCGGCGCGGGCGGCGGCGAGCGCCAGCACGGTCTCGACCGAGAAGCGCCCCGCGCAGCCCCAGGCGGCGAGGTCGCCGATGCTGTAGCCGGCGACGATGCGGCGCGCCGGGGCGGATGCGGCGACGATGGTCCAGCCGGCGAGCGCCGCGACGCAGCACAGGATCTGCCCGGTGCGGTTCTCGTTGAGGGCCGCGCCGCCCGCCCGCGCGATGTCGCGCGGGTCGGCGCCGAGGAGCGGCTTGGCCGCCGCGAACACGGCCTGCGCCGCCGGCAGCCCGGCGGTGAGGTCGAACATGCCCGGGTGCTGGCCGCCCTGCCCCGAACAGAGGATCGCCAGCGTCACGGAGGCGGCGCCTCGATCGCATCCACGAACAGCGTCATCGCCAGCAGGTCGGCCGCGCCGCCGGGGCTGAGGTTCTGGGCGACGAAAACGTGGTGGAGGGCTTCGGCCGCCTCGCGCCACGCCGTCTGCCCGACGCCGCCGGCCGCGATGAAGCCGGCGGCCGCGTCGCGGGCGAAGGCGTAGCCGGCCTCGCCGCCGCGATGGAGCAGGTTTGTGTCCTCCACCGTCGCGATCAGCGCGAGGCAGGCCTCGACGTGCGCCGCCTCCGGGTCGTCCGGGCGCAGGCGCCGGCCGCGGGCCAGCGCCGGAAGGCCGACCTCGTAGACGCTCGGGAAGCCGGAGGCCGCCTCGCGCGGCGCGCCGCCGACCCCGTGCCGGCGCCGGGCCTCGGCCCCGGGCGCGCGCAGCAGAACCGGGCCGTCGAGGATGTCCGCGCCGTAGCGCTGGCGGACCCGGTCGCCGAGCCCGCCGGCGGGGATGGTCTCCCCGGAGAACGAACCCGCGGCCGCGCAGAGCAGGCCGAGGCCGAAGATCGCGCCGCGATGGGTGTTCACGCCCCCGGTCGCCGCGCGCATCGCCGCCTCCGCCGCGATCCCGATGCGCCGAAGCTCGGGCATCGTCGCACCCTGGGCGCCGGAGGCGGCGAGGTCGGCGAGGTAGGGCTCGATCGCCGCCGTGCTCGCCGCGAAGGTGGCGGCGTCCATGTCGGCATGGCTGCCGCTGTCGATGCGGCTGACGAGGCCGGGCTTCGGGTAGGTGTCGAGCTCGCGCCGCAGGGCCGAGGCCGCGGCCGCCGCGATGCGCCTGGCGCGCTCGGCGTCCCGTAGGGGCAGGCTCGGGGCTCGGGAACGGGCGACTGTCGTCATGGCCTCTCGGATGCGGCGACGGGTTCGGGACGGAAGACCGCCGGTGCCGCTCCATATCGCCGCCGCGCCCGCATCCGGCAACCGGCGCGGCGACACACGCGGATGAACCTTGGCCCCGGCCGATGGTTGCCGGTCCGATCCTGTCCCGCCTTCGAAGGTACCCCGCGATGCCCGACTCGAACAGAACCCCGGATGCCAAGACGTCCGGCGCCCCGAAAAAAGCCCTCGACGCCAAGGGGATCGTCGACGCCCTGGTCAAGGCGCGCGGCGGCGCGCTCGCCGGCGCAGCGCTCGGCGGCCTCGCCCTGATCGGCGGCCTCGCCTACCGGTCGCTACGCGGCGGCAAGGCGGACGCGACCGAGACGGCGGCCTTCCAGGACGTGCCGGAGGACGAGGCGCGCCTGATGCTGCGGGCGATGGTGGCCGCGACGGTCGCCGACGGCGTGGTCGACGCGGCCGAGCGCCGCCGCCTCGACGAGGCGGTGGCGGCCGCCGGCATCGACCGCGACGGGCGCGCCTGGCTCGAGCGCGAGCTCGGCAACCCGGCCGAGATCGACGAGATCGCCGACGCGGTGGACGATGCCGAAGCCGCCGCACGGATCTATGCCGCGGCGGCGCTGGCAATCGACCTCGACACGATGCAGGAGCGCCAGTTCCTCAAGATGCTGGCGGAGGCCCTCGACGTGCCGCCCGAGGCCGCCGCCCGCGTCGAGCGTGAACTCTCGGCCTGATCGTCTCGCCGTTGCACCCTCCGGTTGATGCCGGCGGGTGCGACGGTGCTAGGCTCCGGGTCGCGGCGCAGGAAGACGGCGTCGCGGAAAAGCCCGGGAAGCGCATGTCCGAGGAAACCTCAAAGCCGCTTCGCCGGCAGCTCGCCGCCGTCGCCCTCGCGGGCGGCCTGATGACCGGGGCGGCGGCCGCCGAGCCTTTGGGGCCGTTGACCATCGCCCGGCAGGGCAGCTTCTTCGTCGGCGGCCGCAGCGTCGCCTCGGACACGCTCTCGACGCTGCCGGCCTACGCGCCCTCGGGCACGATCGCCGTCGACCAGGTCTACGTGCGCTACCAGGTCCCGGTGGAGGCCAAGCGTCCCCCCGTCGTCCTGATCCACGGTTGCTGCCTCACCGGCAAGACCTGGGAGACGACGCCGGACGGGCGCATGGGCTGGGACGAGTTCTTCGTCCGCGCCGGCTTTCCCACCTACGTGATCGACCAGGCCGGCCGCGGCCGCTCTGCGGTCGACCCGTCCGCGATCAATGCGGTGAAGACCGGCAAGGCCGCGCCGGAGACGCTGCCGCCGGTGGTCTCGGCCGGCCAGGAACCGGCCTGGGCGATCTTCCGCTTCGGCCCGAAATACCCGGAGGTCTTCCCCGGGATGCAGTTCCCGCTGGAGGCGCAGGGCGAGTTCTGGAAGCAGATGGTCGCCGACTGGGCCGCGACCCTGCCGACCCCGAACCCGACCGTCCCCGCCCTGTCCGAGTTGGCGAAGACGTTGGACGGCGCGATCCTGATCAGCCACTCGCAATCTGGTATCTACCCGTTCCAGACCGCGGCGCTCGACCGCGCCGGCATCCGCGGCCTCGTGGCGATCGAGCCGGCGGCCTGCCCCGATCCGGCCAAGGACGACATGGCGCCCTACAGGGACCTGCCGATCCTCGTGCTGTGGGGCGACTACGTCGAGTTGGCGCCGCGCTGGGCGCCGCGGCTGAAGCTCTGCCGCGCCTTCGTCGAGGCCGCCAACAAGGCCGGCGGCAAGGCCGAGCTGGTGCTGCTGGCCGACGTCGGCCTGAAGGGCAACTCGCACATGCTGATGCAGGACCGGAACAGCCTCGACGTCGCCGCCTGGCTGACCGCCTGGCTCGACGCGCACGTGCCGCCGCGGAAACCGTGAAGACGGGGCGGCGCCCTCAGCCGGCCGCCTCGTCCTTCAGCGCCTGCAGCCCCTCCCGGTAGGTGGGGTAGGCGAGTTCGACGCCGAGTTCCTCGCGGATCAGGCGGTTCCGCACGCGCTTGTTCTCGCCGTAGAAGCTACGCGCCATCGGCGAGAGGTCGGCGGTCTCGAAGTCGACCTCAGGCGGTAGGGGAAGGCCGGTGAGCCTGGCTGCGTATTCCGTCACGGTCTGGGGCGCGGCCGGCTCGTCGTCAGTGACGTTGTAGACCGCGCCGTTGCGCGGGCGGTCGAGGGAGGCCAGCAGCGTCGCGGCGATGTCGTCGATGTGGATGCGGTTGAAGACCTGTCCCGCTTTCACGATGCGCTGGGACCGGCCGTCCCGCAGCTTCACGATCGGGTTGCGGCCGGGGCCGTAGATGCCCGACAGCCGGAACACCTGCACGGCCTTGCCGGTCTCGGCCCCGAGCGAGAGCCACGCGTTCTCGACGGCGAGCCGCCCCTGCGAGCGCGCGCTCTTCGGGGTGGCCGGCGTCGCCTCGTCGATCCAGGCGCCGTCGTGGTCGCCGTAGACGCCGATGGTCGAGAGGTAGCCGATCCAGCCGATCCGGCTCCGGGCGATGTCGTCGCGGAAACGGCGCAGCACCGGATCGCCGTCGCGGTCGGGCGGGACGGAGACGAGGAGCGCGTCGGCCGCCGCGAGGTCGGCGGGGATGCGCCGGTCGTCTGCCTCGGGGCCGAAGGCGCGCATCGACAGCCCGGTCTCGGCCTCGAGCGCCCGCGCCTTGTCCGCGTCGGTAACGGTGGCGCAGATCTGCGGGAAGCGGTCGCGGGCGGCCTCCGCGAAGCGCCGGGCGGAAAAGCCGAGGCCGAACACGAAGAGGGTCATCGATCAGGTCTCCTCCGGCGGGTCCAAGAGAGCGCGCCATTCGGCCAGCACGTCCGGGTCGGTCTCGCCGAGCCCATGACGTTCGTAAAGGGGGCGGCAGGCCGCGGGACCGAGCAGCGCGCCGCAGGCCCAGACCGCCATGCCGCGCACGATCGCCGACGCGTCGCCCAAGTTTCGCTCGGCGGAGGCGGCCAGCGCGGGATCGCCCGAGTTGCCCACCGCGATCAGGACGTTGCGCAGGAAGCGGTCGCGGCCGGTGCGCTTCACCGGCGTGCCCGCGAACCGCGTGCGGAAGGCGGCGTCGTCGAGGCCGGCGAGTTCGGCAAGCGGCGGCGCGTCGAAGGCGGGGTCGGCCGCCATGCGCGCGTCGCGCGCCGCGTGGGCGAACTTGTTCCAGGGGCAGATCGCGAGGCAGTCGTCGCAGCCGAACACCCGGTTGCCGATCGCCTTGCGGAACTCCGGCGCGATCGGGCCGGCATGCTCGATCGTCAGGTAGGAGATGCAGCGCCGTGCATCCAAGCGGTAGGGGGCCGGGAAGGCGTTCGTCGGGCAGACGTCGAGGCAGGCGCGGCAGGAGCCGCAACGGTCGGTCTCGGGCGCATCCGGCTCCAGCTCGGCGGAGGTGTAGATCGCGCCGAGCAGCAGCCAGTTGCCGTGGCGGCGCGACAGCAGCACCGTGTGCTTGCCCTGCCAGCCGAGGCCGGCGGCGGCGGCCAGCGGCTTCTCCATCACGGGTGCGGTGTCGCAGAACACCTTCACCCGCACGTCGCCCTTCGCCGAGAGGTAGCCGCCGAGCTCCTTCAGCCGCCCCTTCACCACGTCGTGATAGTCGCGGCGCTGGGCGTAGGCCGCGATCGCCCCGCGATCCTTCCTCGCCAGAAGGTCGAGCGGATCGGTTTCGGGGCCGTAATTCGTGGCCAGCACGATGATGCTGCGCACCCCCGGCCACAAGGTCCTGGGTGAGGCGCGCTGGTCGGCGCGGTCCTGCATCCAGTCCATCGTGCCGTGGGCGCCCTCGCCCAGCCACGCGGCGAGGCGGCCGGGCAACTCCGGCACCGCCTCCGGGCGGGTGACCTGCACGTCGCAGAAGCCGAGGTGGCGGGCGCGGGCCTCGACGAGGCGGCGCAGCTCGGCGCCGGCGAAGGTGCGGCGGTCGCTCAGAAATCCAGATCCGCGTAATGCCCGGCCGGCGGCATGCCCGCGACCCGGTCGGCCAGCAACGCCCGGAAGGAGGGCCGCGACTTGACCCGCGCGTACCAGTCCCGCGCCGTCTCGTCCTCGTCCCACGGCACGTCGCCGAGGTAGTCGACGCAGCTCAGGTGCGCGGCGGCCGCGAGGTCGGCGTAGGTCAGGTGGTCGCCGGCGATCCAGCGGCGGCGGGCCATGAGGTAGCCGATGTATTTCAGGTGGTAGCGCACGTTGGTGCGGGCGGCGCGGATCGCGTTCATGTCCGGCGGGCCGCCGCCGGTGGCGCTCGTCATGAAGCGCTTCGCGATCTTCTCGGTCACGAGGTAGCCGGTCACCTCGGCGTCGAACTTGACCAGGAACCAGTCCATCAGCCGGCGCACCTCGACGCGCTCGGCCGGATGGTCCGGCATCAGCCGGCGGCCGGTGAGCCCGAGGCCGCGGGTCTCGTCGAGGTATTCCGCGATGATGCCGCCGCCGGGCACGACGAGGCCGCCCTGCTCCATCAGCACCGGCGTGGTGCCGGCCGGATTGATCAGCAGGAACGCGTCGCGCCTGTCCCAGGGCCGCTCCTCGACGAGGCTCGGCTCCAGGCCCATCTCGGCCAGGACGAGGCGGATGAAGCGGGAGTTGGCGCAGAAGGGAAAGTGATAGAGCGTCGCCATCGAGGCCGTTGTCGGACGAGGGGGGCTGCCGGCGGGACGCGCCGCACGGGATACCCCGCGGGACCGGGCTTGGATGCATCGTTATTGCCCGATCGTTGCCGCCTCATTAACACGCCGCACCGGTCGCGGTAACCGCCCGTTCACCCTGATCGGCGAACCGTGGGCGCGCCGCCGCACCGGGCGGCGATTCCAACCCACCAGGCCGGTCGCCTTCGCGCGCGGCCGAGGCGAGCGATGATGCGAGATCTGCGATGATGGATGCGATGAGCATCGCGAAGGCGGTCGTGCTCGCGGTCGTGGAGGGCGCGACCGAGTTCATCCCGGTCTCCTCCACCGGCCACCAGTTGCTGGTCGGGCACTTCATCGGGTTCCACTCGCCCAACAACACCTTCGAGGTGCTGATCCAGCTCGGCGCGATCCTGGCGATCCTGGCGGTGTACTTCCGCCGGCTCCTGGGCATCGCCTTCGCCCTGCCGAACGACCCGAAGGCGCGCCGGTTCGTCCTCGGCATCCTCGTCGCCTTCCTGCCGGCGGCGATCGTCGGCGGCCTGTTCTCGAAGGTGATCAAGGCCTACCTGTTCAATCCGTGGATCGTCTGCGCGACGCTGGTCGCGGGCGGGCTCGTGCTGCTCGTCCTCGACGACACCGAGCTCGAGGTGAAGAAGACCGACGTCTACGACTTCACCCTGCCAATGGACCTGAAGATCGGCATCTTCCAGTGCCTGGCGATGATCCCGGGCGTGTCGCGCTCGGGCGCCACCATCGTCGGCGCGATGCTGATGGGCGCCGACAAGCGTTCGGCCACCGAGTTCTCGTTCTACCTCGCGATGCCGACCATGGCCGGCGCCTTCGCCAAGGACCTGCTCGACAACTACAGGAACCTCGGCAGCGACGACGTCGGCCTGATCGCCATCGGCTTCGTGGTGGCCTTCGTCTCGGCGCTGGTCGTCGTGCGGACGGTGCTCGACTACGTCTCCCGCCACGGGTTCTGGCTGTTCGCCTGGTGGCGCATCATCGTCGGCTCGGCGGGGTTCGCCGGCCTGATCATCTTTGGATAGAAAATACGCGCATCCCGGTCGATTGCCTCGCCAGCGGGGCCGTGCGAGGGCAGACGGATGGGGAGATCGGGCGAAAGACCCGCATCCCGGCACCGTTTGAAGGCCCGCTGCGATGGAAGACAGACCGCTTGCCGACCTCTTCGAGCCCGCGACCCGCGCGCGCTGGCTCGGCCTCGTCGAGAGCGTTCTGAAGGGCGCCGACTTCGAGAAGCGCCTCGTCTCCAAGACCGCGGACGGCCTGCGCATCGAACCGCTCTACGAGGCGGCCGAGCCGGCGCCGCAGCCGGTCCGCGCTCCCGGACCGTGGCGGATCGCCCAGCGCGTCGACCACCCTGATATCGAGCAGGCGAACCGGCAGGTGTTGGCCGACCTCGAAGGCGGCGCCGACGCGCTGACCCTGGTGTTCTCCGGCGCGCCCGCCGCCCACGGCTACGGCCTCACCGCCCGCACCGTGGAGGAGTTGGAGGCGGCGCTCTCCGGCGTCATGCTGCCGCTGATCGGGCTGCGGGTCGACGCCGGCCCGCTCGGGCTGGAAGCCGCCCGCCTCGTCCTCGACCTCGCCAAGGCGCGCGGCGAGGACCTGTCGGCCTGCGACATCGACCTCGGCATCGATCCCGTCGGCACGCTCGCCGCCTCCGGCACCCTCGGGGCGGTGTGGTCCGAGATCGCGCCCAAGCTGGGCCGAGCGATGAAGGACTTCGATGCAGCCGGCTTTGCCGGGCGCGCGCTCCTGGCCGACGGACGACCCTACCACGAGGCCGGCGCCGGCGAGGCGGCCGAGCTCGGCGCGGTGCTCGCGACGGCGGTGGCCTACCTCCGGGCGCTGGAGGCGGAAGGGATTACGCTCGAACGCGCCCGCGACGCGGTCGGCATCCTGCTCGTGACCGATGCCGACGAGTTCCTCACCATCGCGAAGTTCCGGGCGATGCGCCGGCTCTGGGCCCGTATCGAGCAGGCCTGCGGCCTCGACCCGAAGCCGCTGCGGCTCCACGCCGAGACCGCGTGGCGGATGATGACCCGGCGCGACCCCTTCGTGAATATCCTGCGGACCGCGATGGCCGCGACCGGCGCCGGCCTCGGCGGCGCGGACGCCGTCACCGCCCTGCCCTACACCCAGGCGCTCGGCCTCCCCGACGCCTTCGCCCGGCGGGTGGCGCGCAACAGCCAGATCGTCCTGATCGAGGAATCGAACCTCGCCCGCGTCGCCGACCCTGCGGCGGGCGCCGGCGGCTTCGAGAGCCTGACCGCGCAGCTGGCCGAGGCCGGCTGGGAAGCATTCCAGGCGATCGAGCGCGAGGGCGGCATCGTCGCCTCGCTCAGCGTCGGCAAGCTCCAGCGCCGGATCGAGGCCACCCGCGAGACCCGCGCGAAGAACGTCGCGACCCGGCGCGAGGCGCTGACAGGCGCCACCGAGTTCCCGTACCTCGCCGAGAAGCCGGTGGCGGTGCTCGACGTGGCGCCCGTGCCGCCCGCGCCGGCCGCGAGCTTCGGCACCGGGGCCGCGGTCGCCTGCGACGCGCTTCCCTCGCAGCGGCTGGCCGAGCCCTACGAGGCGTTGCGCGACGCCTCCGACGGCCTCCTCGCCAAGGGCGGCAAGCGCCCGCAGGTGTTCCTGGCCAACCTCGGCCCGGTGGCGGTGTTCAACGCGCGCTCGACCTTCGCCGCCAACGCCTTCGCCGCCGGCGGGATCGAGGCCCTGAGCAACGACGGGTTCGCCGACGAGGCGAGCCTCGCCGAAGCGTTCACGGCGTCCGGAGCCGCGCTCGCCTGCCTGTGCTCGTCGGACAAGGTCTACGAGGCGCGCGCGGTCGCCGCGGCGACCGCCCTCAAGGCGGCCGGCGCCGGGACGACCTACCTCGCCGGCAAGCCGGCGGCGGAGCTGGCCGAGCCGCTGCAGGCGGCGGGCGTCCACGGCTTCCTGCATGCCGGCGGCGACCTCCTGGCCCTGCTCAACGACGCCCTGCGGCGGGCCGCCCGCGCCTGAGCCTGGAAATCGGCAACCGATCCGGCCGTCGCGTGTTTCGATGCGGACAGGCCCGCACGCCCGAACGGCGCGTGCGGGCCTCGCGACACGCGCGCTCGACCGGGATCCGAATGAAAGCACTGACGCTGGCCGCCGCCTTCCTCATCCTCGCAGCCGGCGGCCTCAGCCCCGCCGACGCGGCGCGGAAGAAGGTCCAGATCCCGAACCGCTACGACGGCAACTGGAGCATTGAGGTCATCACCGAATCCGGCATCTGCGACCGGGCGTACCGCTACGGCGTGCGCATCGAGCGCGGGCAGGCGAGCTATCCCGGCGGCGACTTCTCGATCAGCGGGCGCGTGGCGAGCAACGGCGCCGTGCGCGCCGCGATCTCCAACGGGTCGGCGACCGCCAACGTCGTCGGCCGCCTCGGCCGCCAGGGCACCGGCGCCGGCACGTGGTCCACCGACGGCGCCCCCGGCTGCAGCGGCCGCTGGAACGCCGAACGGCGCGGATAGCGTTTCCTCCCGGGCGCGAACGCAGGTTCGTCCCGGCGACCTCCGTCTGTGACTCGGAAGCGACGGTGATCCATGATCGCTGCGCGCGTTCGCGTCGCAGCGTGGATGGCCCTGTTCCCGACACGATCCCTGGGGAATACTCCGCTCGATCGATCCCTCGTTCGAGGCTTCCCGCGCGATGAAGACCCCGCTGCTCGGTGCGCTCGCATTCGTTCTCGCCCTCGCGCCGGCCACGGCGCGCGAACGCCAAAAGCCCGATGCCGACACGGCGATGGCGCCGTTGCAGCAGGCCGCGACCGATTGCTTCGCCGAGACGGTGATGGCCAACCCCGGCGCGATGAACCACGCCCGCGCCGGCCGCTGGTTCCAGGCCGCGGGGGTGATCGGCTTCTTATGCCGCCCCGAGGTCGACGCGATGATCGCGACGCACGACCGCCTCTTCGGCCGCGGCACCGGCGCCAAGTACTTCAAGGGCGCCTACGCGCGCCATCTCGACCAGCAGCTCGCCCTTCGCCTCCAGCCGATGCTGGAGCGCAAGACCGTCGCCAGCGCCGAGCCCCCGGCCGCCGCGGACGAGGCGCCGGGCGAGTGACTGGTCTCGCGTAGCGCTTCCGCGATGGCCTACGAACTCTACTACTGGCCGATGCTGCAGGGGCGCGGCGAATTCGTGCGCCTCGCCCTCGAAGAGGCCGGCGCGGCTTACGTCGACGTCGCCCGCGAGCCCGAGACCGACGGACTCGGCCTGCCGGCGCTGACGCGGATCCTCGAGGATCTCGACGAGCCGCGCCCGGCCTTCGCCCCGCCCTTCCTGCGCGACGGCGACCGGGTCGTCGGGCAGACGGCGGCGATCCTGCTCTATCTCGGCCCCCGGCTCGACCTCGTCGGCGCGAGCGAGGACGAGCGGATCTGGACCCACCAGATCCAGCTCACCATCGCCGACATGGTGGCCGAGGCGCACGACACCCACCATCCGGTCGCGGTCGGCCTCGCCTACGAGGACCAGAAGGCGGAAGCCGCCCGCCGCGCCGCGCATTTTCGCGCCGACCGCATCCCCGAGTTCCTGGCCTGGTTCGAGCACGTGCTGTCGCGCAACGGCGGCACCCATCTCGTCGGCGAGCGCTTGAGCTACGCCGACCTGTCGCTGTTCCAGCTCGTCGACGGCCTGCGCTACGCCTTCCCGAAGGCCATGGCCGCGCAGCTCCCCGACCACCCGCGCGTGGCCGCGCTCCACGCAGCGGTCGCCCGACGCCGGCGGATCGCGGCCTATCTCGCCAGCCCGCGGCGCATCCCGTTCAACGAACAGGGCATCTTCCGGCGCTACGCCGAACTCGACGGTTAGGCCTCACGACGCCGGCTTCTCCGCCCGCCCGCGATAGGACAGCGCCTCCGGCAAGTGCAGGCGGCGGACCGTCGGCTCGCCGTCGAGGTCGGCGAGGGTGCGGGCGACGCGGAGCGTCCGGTGGAAGCCGCGGGCGGTGAGGCGCATGCTCTCGGCCGCCGTGCGGATCAGCGCGGCGCCGTCCGCGTCCGGCGCGGCGACCCGCTCGATCAGGCTGGCCGGGCAGGTGGCGTTGGTGGTGCCCGCGGCCAAGCCCTCGGCGTCGTAGCGGGCGGTCTGGCGCCCGCGCGCGGCGGCCACCCGAAGGGCGGTCTCGCGCGAGCCTTCGGCCGGCGGCGGTAGGATCAGGTCGGCGGCGGTGACGGCGGCAACCTCGATGCGCAGATCGATCCGATCGAGCAGCGGCCCCGAGATGCGGGCGCCGTACTGCGCCATGCAGCGCTCGTTCGGCCCGCGCCGGCAGGCGTAGCCCGGCTCCAGCGCTTGCCCGCAGCGGCAGGGGTTCATCGCGGCGACGAGCTGGAAGCGGGCCGGATAGGTGATGCGGTGGTTGGCCCGCGCGATCATGATCTCGCCGGTCTCCATCGGCTGGCGCAGCGAATCGAGCACCTGCGGCGTGAACTCGGGCAGCTCGTCGAGGAACAGCACGCCGCCATGCGCCAGCGAAGCCTCGCCGGGCCGGGCGTTGATGCCGCCGCCGACCAAAGCAGCCATCGAGGCCGAGTGGTGCGGCTGCCGGAACGGCCGCCGGTCGGACAGCCGCCCCTCCTTCAGCTCGCCGGCCACCGACTGGATCATCGAGACCGCGAGGAGTTCCCGCGGCGTCAGCGGCGACAGGATCGAGGGGAGTCGCGCAGCGAGCATCGACTTGCCGGAGCCGGGCGGCCCATTGAACAGGACGTTGTGGCCGCCTGCCGCGGCGATCTCGAGCGCGCGCTTGGCGCCCTCCTGGCCCTTGATGTCGCGGAGGTCCGGCAGGGGCGGGCCCGGGGCGGCGACCGCGGGGACCGGCCGCGCCATCACCTGCGTGCCCTTGAAGTGGTTGGCGAGCTGGATGAGCGAGCGCGGCGCCAGAACGTCGAGGTCGCCGCCGGCCCAGGCCGCCTCCGGCCCGGTCGCGGCGGGGCAGATCAGCCCGAGGCCGCGTGCACTCGCCGCCATCGCCGCCGGCAGCACGCCGTTGACCGGGGTGATCGTGCCGTCGAGGGCCAGCTCGCCCAGCACGCAGTACCCGGCGAGCGCGTCGGCGGGCAGCGCACCGATCGCCGCCATGACGCCGAGCGCGATCGGCAGGTCGTAGTGCGAGCCCTCCTTCGGCAGGTCGGCAGGCGCGAGGTTCACGGTGATGCGCTTGGCCGGCATCGCCAGCCCGGAGGCGATCAGCGCGCCGCGCACCCGCTCGCGCGACTCGCCCACCGCCTTGTCCGGCAGGCCGACCACGTTGAAGTGGACCGCGCCGGGGATGATCTGCACCTGGACGTCGACGGCACGCGCCTCGATGCCCTCGAAGGCGACGGTGGCGACGCGGGTGACCATGCGGAAGGGGGCCTTCGGCTCGACGGAAACTAAGCCTAGGCGGCCATCCCTAGCCTGACAACCTCGGGAACCGGTTCAGGAACCGGCTTCTGGCGCGGCTGTTCTCTGCCGGTCGACAACCACAAACGGAAACCGCTATGCGCCTGACATCCACCGCCCTCGCCCTCGTCTTCGCCGCCGGCCTGACCGGTGCCGCGCTGGCCGACGAGAAGCTGCCGCCGGACCAGCAGGCCAAGGTCGAGGCCATGCTCCGCCAAGAAGGCTTCACCAAGTGGAAGGAGATCGAGCTCGACGACGGCATGATCGAGGTCGACGACGCCGTCGACGGATCGGGCAAGCAGTTCGACCTCAAGCTCGATCCGAAGACGATGGCCATCGTCAAGCGCAAGGCCGAGTAGCGCAAGGCCGAGTAACGGGAGGGACGAAGCGGGCGCCGTGCGGCTCTGCCGACCGGCGCCCGATAGGCGGAAATCCGACGCTTGGTACCCATAGCCAAACGTCCGACAACGACCCTCAGCAGCCCTCCAGACCCCTTCGATCGACGACCGCATTCGGCGACACAGCGGTCGTTCGAAGTCCCGATGACGGCAGAGCGCTGGTCGGAGGGGGCTCGACCAGCGCACCAACCTGGAATGGCGATGGTCGATCAGGCCCGGTCGTCCAACTCCGGCACACCGCTCTGACGGTCGGCATAGGCGGCGAGGAAGGTCGGCCGCTGCTGCCAGCGCTTCCAGAATGCGTCGATGTGCTCGAAGCGTTCGTCCAGCGGCGTGGCGTTCACGGGGAATTTCGAGAAGGCGATCGCGGTCGCCATCGTGATGTCCGAGAAGGTCGGCGCTTCACCGCCGAGCAGCCATTCGCGCCCGTCCGACAGGTGCTGGTTCACCAGGCTCGCATGGGCCAGCGCTTCCTTGCGGCAATGCTCGCCCCAGGCCGGGTTGCTGGTGAGTTCGAGCTTTGGCCCCAGCCCCTGATGCAGGACGTGGAACGCGGTCACGATCCGGTAGAGGATGTGGACCCAGATGCGGTTGTCCCACATGGTGTCGAGGCCCTGCTCCAGGGGGCTATCACCCATGATCCGCCGACCGGGGAAGGCCTGATCGAGGTACCGGACGATGGCCGCCGTCTCCGAGATGACGCTTCCGTCCTCGAGTTTCAGCGTCGGCGTCTCGCCCCACGGGTTCATCTTCAGGTGCCGCCACTGCCGCTGCTCGCCGACCGGCGACATGTCGTAGACGCGCTCGTCGAACCGATCCGCGATGCCCTTCTCGTGCAGGAAGATGCGCAGGCGCTGTGGGTTGGGGAACGCCGAGGGCGAGGTGAAAAGCTGGAGCTTGGAGGCGGTTTGGCTGGTCATCTGACTCTCTCTGTCTGCCAGTAGGCAGACAGAGCGTTAGGCCTTCCTTTCCGAGCGGTCAACGCCTATCTGCCAACAGGCAGGTAATTTTCTTGCGGAGGATGGGCGCGATGAGTTCGGGGTATAAGGAGGCGATCCTTGCCGCTGCGAAGCGAACCGCCATGGCGCACGGCTACAGCGGATTGAATTTCCGCGACTTGGCAGCCGAGGTCGGGATCAAGGCCGCAAGCGTCTACTATCACTTCCCCGGCAAGGCCGAACTCGGAGCGGCGGTCGCGAAGCGTTATTGGGAAGACATCGCCACCGATCTCGAAGCCATCTCGGACGAAGCGGCCGACCCACTGGACGGACTGCGTCGGTATCCTGAGATTTTCCGGGTGTCTTTGCAGAACGACAACCGCATGTGCTTGTCCAGCTTCATGACGGCGGAATACGATGATCTACCCGATACCGTGAAACACGAGGTGCGCGCATTCGCCGACGTCAACGTCGCGTGGTTGAGCAAGTTGTTGACGGCGGCGAGTGTCGTGAAGGCGGCGGACAGCGAAGGCCGGGCTCGCGCCATCTACGCGGCCGTCGCGGGTGCTCAACTCATGGCGCGGGGCCGCGCCGATCTCCCGCTGTTCGACACCCTGATCGACAACTATCGCGCGGCCGGCCTCTTGCCTGCGTAGTTGTCCGTCCATTCTCGAAGAAAGCCCGCTCTGGATCGCGAAATAAGCGTTCAATGCTTAGTCTCTGAATTACCGCTTCCCACTCAAATTCTGTCGTAAGCCCTCATCCACCAGACGGGCTCGGGGCAGACCTCCCGATCTTCTGTAGTGGGCCGAAGACGAGCCCGCGGTGTCGCTCCCCCCGTCAGAGTGTGACCTTCACCGAACGGGCGCCGCCCGGCGTTCGGCGAAGGCCTCGGCGGTGGCGCGGATCACCTCGGCCGCGCGTTCCGCCCCGGCGCGATCTACGTCGAGGTGGGTGGTGACGCGGATCTGGCTGCCGATGGCGCGGATGCGGACGTCGTGCGCGAGGCAGGCCTCGGCGAAGGCCGGGGCGGTTACGCCGAGGCCGGAGACGCCGAAGCACAGGATGTTCGATTGCCCCGCGCTCGGGTCGAAGCTCAGGCCCGGCGCGTCGGCGATCGCGTCGTGGATCAGCCGGATGTGCGCGTTGTCGGTGCTCAACTGCGCGACGTGGTGGTCGAGGGCGTAGAGGCCGGCGGCGGCGATCACGCCGGATTGGCGCATGGCGCCGCCGAGCCGGTACTTCCAGCGCCAGGCCTCGACGACGAAATCGCGGGAGCCGCACAGAACCGCGCCGACCGGGCAGCCGAGGCCCTTGCTGAGGTCGAGCCAGACGCTGTCGAACCCTTGCGCGTAGTCCTTCGCCGCGATTCCGGTGGCGGCCACCGCGTTGAGCAGGCGGGCGCCGTCGATATGCGCCTTCAGGCCGTGGGCGCGGGCGATGTCGCGGATCGCCCGCATGTCGGCCAGCGCCCAGACCGAGCCGCCCGAGAAGCTGGTGGTCTGCTCGATGGAAACGAGGGCGGTGCGCGGCGCCGTGCGGGCCGGCGGCCGGATCGCCGCCGCGAACGCCTCGGGCGTGTAGAGTCCCGCCGGCGTCGGCAACGCCTTCACCGACACGCCGCCGATCGCGGCCGAGCCTGCGGCCTCGGTGTTGTAGATGTGGGACTGGTCGTCGACCACGATCTCGTCGCCGGCCCGGGTCTGAACCAGGATCGAGACGAGGTTGCACATCGTGCCGGACGGCATGAACACCCCGTCCTCCTGGCCGAGCAGGGCGGCGACCCGGTCGCAGAGCGCCCGCGTCGTCGGGTCGGAATCCGACTGCTCGTCGCCGACCACCGCGCGCGCCATCGCCTCGCGCATGCCCGGCGTCGGCCGCGTCTGGGTGTCGCTGTAGAGATCGATCGTCACGGGCAGGCTTGCCTCCGGTCGGCGTTGCGGCGCCATAGTGCATGGTCGCGCGGTCCCGCGAAAGCGCGGCGGGCACGCTTTCCATCAAAATGAATTTTGAATACGTTTAGCGGAGGCGACCGGAATCGGGCGTCGGGAGGGCTGAGCAGGTGGCGGTCGAGACGGCGCCCCAGGGTGCGAGACAGGACGTGCGGCAAGAGACGCGGCAAGGCGCATGGCAAGAGACGCGGGAAGGCGCACGGCAAGGCGCGCGCGTCGCCGGGCGGAACGGCGCCGGCCTGGCGCGGCGGCTGGCGGAGGCGTTGCAGGGCGAGGCCCGGTTCGACGCCTTCACGCGCGGGCGCTACGCGACGGACGCCTCGATCTACCAGATCGTGCCGGCCGGCGTGGTGCTGCCGAAGAGCGCCGCCGACATCGCCGCGACCCTGACGATCGCCGCCGAGCATGGGGTGCCGGTGATCATGCGGGGCGGCGGCACCTCGCAGAACGGGCAGCCGATCGGCTCGGGGCTGGTGGTCGACTGCTCGCGCCACTTCAATCGTCTCCGCGCCTACGACGCGCAGGCCGGCACCGTCACCGTCGAGCCGGGCATGGTGCTGGAGCGCCTGAACACCCGCGTGAAGGCCGACGGCTGGTTCTTCCCGGTGGAGCCCTCGACGGCGACCCGCTGCACCGTCGGCGGCATGGCCGGCAACAATTCCTGCGGCGCCCGCTCGCTGCGCTTCGGCAAGATGAGCGACAACGTGCTCGGCCTGGAGGCGCTGTTCCACGATGCGGAAGCCTTCGGCTTCGGGCTGACGGGCAACGAATCCGGCGGCGTCACCGGCTCGGCCCGCGCCGAAGACCTCGCGCGCCGCATGATGGCGCTCGCCGAGTCGGAGCGCGCGGAAATCCTGGCGAAGTATCCGAAGGTCCAGCGCCGGGTCGGCGGCTACAACCTCGACGCGCTGATCGAGGCGCGGCCGAACCTCGCCCACCTGCTGGTCGGCTCGGAGGGGACGCTGGCGGCGACGACCTCGGTGACGCTGCAGCTGTCCCGGCTGCCGGCGCACCGGGTGATGGGGGTGTGCCACTTCCCGTCGTTCCGCTCCGCGATGGAGACCACGCGCCACATCGTCGACCTCGACCCGGTGGCGGTGGAGCTCGTCGACAACAACGTGCTGGTGCTCGGCGCCGACATCCCGCTGTTTCGCGCGACGCTGGCCGACATCACCCGCGGCACGCCGAACTGCCTGCTGCTCGCCGAGTTCGCCGGCGAGGACCTCGCCGCGCTCGAGCGCGACCTCAAGCGCCTCGACGCCTGCATGGCCGACCACGGCTTCCCCGACGCGGTGGTCGAGATCCACGAGCCGTCGCGCCAGAAGTCGGTCTGGGAGGTGCGCGAAGCCTGCCTCAACATCATGATGTCGATGAAGGGGGACGCCAAGCCGGTCTCGTTCATCGAGGATTGCGCGGTGCCCCTCGAGCATCTGGCCGACTACACCGACGCCGTCACCGACGTGTTCACGAAGCACGGCACGCGCGGAACCTGGTACGCCCACGCCTCCGTCGGCTGCCTGCACGTCCGCCCGATCCTCGACATGAAGCTCGGCGGCGACGTCGCCAAGATGCGCACCATCGCGGAGGAGACCTCCGAGCTGGTGCGCCGGTTCAAGGGCTCGTATTCCGGCGAGCACGGCGACGGCATCTCGCGCTCGGAATACATCGCGCCGCTGTTCGGGCCGCGCCTCGCCCGCGCGTTCGAGACCGTGAAGGACGCGTTCGACCCCGAGAACCGCCTGAACCCGGGCAAGATCGTGCGCCCGCTGTCGATGGACGACCGCGCGCTGATGCGGTTCGGGCCGGACTACCAGGTGGTCGCGCCGCGCGAGACCGCGCTCGACTGGCCCGAGGCCGGCGGCTTCGGCGGCGCCGTGGAGATGTGCAACAACAACGGCACCTGCCGGAAGCTCGCGGGCGGAGCGATGTGCCCGTCCTACCGCGTCACCCGCGAAGAGCAGCACCTGACGCGGGGCCGGGCGAACTCCCTGCGGCTGGCGATCTCGGGCCAGCTCGGCGAGGACGCGTTCACGTCGCCTGAGATGAAGCGCACGATGGACCTGTGCGTCTCGTGTAAGGCGTGCCGCCGCGAATGCCCGACCGGCGTCGACATGGCGCGGATGAAGGTCGAGTTCCTGCATCATTACCACGCCCGCCACGGCCTGCCGCTGAAGGACCGGCTGATCGGCGCGATGCCGCATTACGCCGGCGTCGCCGCGCGGCTGGCGCCGCTGCTGAACCTGCGCGACCGGGTGCCGGCGCTGGCGCGGATGTCCGAGCGCGTCGCGGGCCTCTCGGCGCGGCGCACGCTGCCGCGCTGGCGCCGTCCCTGGACGGAGGCCGGCGAGCCGGCCCACCCGCAGGACGTGGTGGGCGAGCACCGCGACGTGATCCTGTTCGGCGACACCTTCAACCGCGCCTTCGAGCGCGAGAACCTGGAGGCGGCCGAGCGGGTGCTCGCCGCCGCCGGCTACCGGCTGCACCGCGTCTTCCCGACCAAGGGCAAGCGCCCGCTCTGCTGCGGGCGGACGTGGCTCGCCTCGGGCCAGACCGACCGGGCGCGCGCCGAGGCGCGCCGGACGCTCGACGCGCTCCTGCCCTTCGTCCGGGCCGGCGCCCGCGTGGTCGGGCTCGAACCGTCCTGCCTCCTCACCTTCCGCGACGAGTTCGTCGCCCTGCTGCCCGGGGCGGACGCGAACCTGCTGGCCAAGCAGAGCCTGCTGATCGAGGAACTGCTCGCCGCCGACCTCAAGGCCGGGCTGATCGCGCCCGACTTCGCCGACCAGGGCGGCCGCGTCGCGCACCTGCACGGCCATTGCCACCAGAAATCCTTCGGCGCGATGGGCGCGGTGGAGAGCGTGCTGCGCAGCGTGCCGGGGCTCGACGTCCGGCCGATCGAATCGAGCTGTTGCGGCATGGCCGGCGCCTTCGGCTACGGGCCTGAGACGGTCGACACCTCGCTGGCGATGGCCGAGCTGTCGCTGTTTCCGGCGTTGCGCAAGGCCGGCCCCGACGACCTCGTCGTCGCCGACGGCACCAGCTGCCGCCACCAGATCCACGACGGGCTCGGGATGACGGCGGAACATGTGGTCAGGGTCCTCGACCGGGCCCTGGCGCCTCGACACTGATTTGGGAGGCGCCTAAACAGGGTCGGCCTCCTGCTCGGCAGCGATGAGCATCGAACGCATGAAATCGACCGCATGAACAAGATCGATCCCGGACTCGGCATCAATCGACGTTATCTTCACGACGAGGTGGCAGACCGGATTCGTGCGCTGATCCAATCCGGCGAGATGGAGCCGAAGGCCCGCGTCAACGAGGGCGAGCTGACCGAACGCTTCGGCATCTCGCGCACCCCCTTGCGCGAGGCGATCAAGATCCTCGCCACCGAAGGCCACCTCGAACTGCTGCCGAACCGCGGCGCCCGCGTCGCCAGCCTCTCGCAGGTCGAGATCGAGGAGATGATGGAGGTCATCGCCGGCCTCGAGGCGACGGCCGCCGACCTCGCCTGCCGCACCGTCACGGAGGACGAGGTCGCCGCGATCCAGGCCGACCACGACGCGATGGTGGCGATGTGGAAGGCGTCCGACGAGGCCGGGTACTTCCGCCTCAATCGCCAGATCCACGAGGCGATCATGGCGGCGAGCCGCAACGCGACGCTGTCGGGGATCTACCGCAGCCTGTCGGGCCGCATCCAGCGCTCGCGCTACTCCGCCCACCAGACGCCCGAGCAGTGGACCCGGGCGATCGAGGAGCACGAGCGGATGGTGGAGCTGCTGCGCGGCCGCGACGGCCCCGCGCTCTCGCACCTGATGCGCGAGCATATCCGCGGCAAGAAGCCGGTCATCGCAGCCAACTTCGGCGACGCCGCCGCCGAGCTGCCGGCGGACGCCGCCGGCTGACGATCAGTCGACGCGCCGCGTCTCGAACCAGAACGAGGCGCCGGGCAGGCCGGTGTCGTTCGGGTAGGTGAACGGGATGTCGAGGCCGCCGGCCGGCGCCGCGAACACGCGCTTCACCCGCGCCGCGAATTCCGGATCCTGGCACAGGTAGGTGACCGGCGCCGTGACCCGAAACGGCGGCCTTCCGCACATCAGCATCGCGGCGAGCAGGTATTGCTCGTTGTAGAGCCGGTGGTTCCAGGCGGTCGGGTAGTCGTCGGGAATGAAGATGTCGTGGATCTGCACGATCACGCCGGGCACCAGGCGCGGAAGGATCTCGAAGAAGAACACCACCACGTCCGAGTTGGCGAAGGCCCGGTGCGACCCGTCGAAGAACAGGACGTCGCCCGCCTGCAGCGTGTCGAACACCGTGAGGTCGCAGTCTTCGAGCGGCTGGCGGATCACCGCGTCGCAGATCCGGTCGATGTGCCGGCGCGGGTTGGGATCGATCGAGGTCATCCGGGTCGGGAGCGACAGCCGCTCCACCGTGCGGCGCGCGAAGCAGGTCGAGGTGCCCGAACCGATCTCGACGTAGCGGGCCGGCCGCTTCCAGGCGAGGAAGGTCATGAGCGCGGCGGCGTCCAGCGCCGTGAACCAAGTGTTGTTCCAGCACGGCGCGGTCGGGTCCGCAGGGTCGGGCGCGTGGGCGACGTCGTGGATCAGCGCAGCGTGATCCTCGAGCGCGGATACGAAGCGCGCGTAGTCCGGCCGCCCCTGGTCGAGCACCGCCCGCAGCCGGCTGTGCGGCGGCGTCTGCGGCTGCCAGCGCGCTTGCGGCATGACCGGATAGTAGTCGTGGACGGTGTGGCTCCACCGGAACGGATCGGTGCTCGCGCGGAAGATGTCGAGGCCGGCCTTCCGACCCGCGCTTTGAACCAACTGCTTGAGCATCGACGCCTCCGACCGGCCCATCCCGACGAGGCGGATCGTAGCAGCAAATACAATCTTGGGTTGAGTTGTTCTGCGTAGCGCTCTGCACCGATTGCAAACGCGGTGAACGGGATTCCCGCCTCAGGGGGCGTCGCCGAGCGAGCGCAGGCCGGCGACGAGGTCCGAGAAGCGGTCGCCCTGCACCACCACGTGCGTGCGCAGGCGTTCGGCCGCGGCCGCGTCGTCGCCGGCGAGGATCGCTGCGACGATGCCGGCATGTTCCGCCAGCGACTGGCCGAGGCGGTGGCGCGTCCGCAGCTGAAGGCGGCGATAGGGGGCCAGCCGCCGGCTCAGCAGGCGGGCCTGCTCGGCGAGGAAGGCGTTGCGGCAGGCGCCGTAGACCACGGCGTGAAACACTTGGTTCTCGGCGTAGTAGCCCTCGGTGTCGCCGGCCGCCGCCGACGCCTCGCAGGCCGCGAGCGCCGCCTTCAGCGCCGCCTCGTGGTCGGGGGTCAGGCGCCGCGCGGCGAAGCGCCCGCAGGCCGCCTCCAGTTCCGCCATGGTCTCGAACATCGCCAGCAGGTGCTGCGGCTCCGGCGCGCTGACGATCGTGCCCTTGCGCGGCTTGGTCTCGACGAGCCCGGTGACGGCCAGCTGCAGCAGCGCCTCGCGGATCGGCGTGCGCGACACCCCGAACCGCTCGGCGAGCATCACCTCGTCGAGGCGCGCGCCGACGGCAAGATGGCCGGCAACGATCTCATCCTCGATGGTCTGCCGCAGGCGCTGTGCCTGGCTCATCGCTGGACGCCTCCCGAGCGTGACGATTCCCGAGCGTGACGATTCCCGAGAACTCATTATGCAGGGGCGTTGACAAAATATACAAGAGCCCGTTCAATATATACCAAGCGTTGCATTCACTATATTGTGCAGCGCAAAAACAAGACAGTCGCGATTGTGCGACGCGGGAGAAACAGCATGACGCCGACCCGACGCGCCCTCCTCGCCGGCGGCCTCGCCGCACCCGCCCTCCTGCGCTTCGGCCTCGGCGCCGCCCAGGCCGCGACGGTGCTGAAGCTCTCCCACCAGTTCCCCGGCGGCACCATCGACGAAGGCGACTTCCGCGATCGCATGTGCCGCAAGCTCGCCAAGGCGGTCGGCGAGCGCTCGAAGGGCGCGCTCGAGGTGCAGGTCTATCCCGGCTCGTCGCTGATGAAGACCAACGCCCAGTTCGGCGCGATGCGCAAAGGCGCGCTCGACATGTCGCTCTACCCCTCGCCCTACGCCGGCGGCGAGATCCCCGAGTTGAACATCGGCCTGATGCCGGGGCTCGTGACCTCCTACGCGCAGGGCGTCGCCTGGAAGGCGGCTCCGGTCGGCCGCAAGCTCACCGAGATCCTCGACGCCAAGGGCATCGTCCTGGTCTCCTGGGTCTGGCAGGCGGGCGGCGTCGCCAGCCGCGAGCGCCCGCTCTACGCGCCGGCCGACGCCAAGGGCCTCAAGGTCCGCGGCGGCTCGCGTGAGATGGACCTGATGATGAAGCAGGCGGGCGCGGCCACCCTCTCGATCCCGTCGAGCGAATCCTACGCGGCGATGCAGACCGGCGCGTGCGACGCGGTCATCACCTCCTCCACCAGCCTGATCTCGTTCCGCCTGGAGGAGCTGTCGAAGGCGCTGACCTCGGGGCGCGAGCGCTCCTACTGGTTCATGCTCGAGCCGATCATGATGTCGAAGGCGATCTTCAGCGGGCTGCCGAAGGACCAGCAGGACCTGATCATGGCGGTCGGCGCCGAGCTCGAATCCTTCGGACAGGACGGCGCCAAGGCCGACGACACCCATGTCGAGCAGGTCTTCTCGAAGGCCGGCGCCAAGGTGCAGAACCTCGACGAGAAGACCATGGGGCAGTGGCGCGACATCGCCCGCGACACGGCGTGGAAGGACTACGCGGCCAAGAACGCGCAGTGCGCCGAGCTCCTCAAGCTGGCGGAGCAGGTCGCGTGAGCCACGCCTTCGACGCGGCCTCGGCCGCCTCCGAGAAGGCGGTCGCCGAGCCCCGGATCCCCGGCGCGCTCGGCGTCATGGACCGGGCGATGAAGCGCCTGAACGGGGTGATCATGGTGTTCGGCGGGCTCGCGCTCGTCGGCGCCTGCCTCGTGCTGAGCTACAGCGTGGTGATCCGCTACGTCCTGCACGAGCCGACCGACTGGCAGGACGAGATGGCCGTGTTCCTGATCGTCGGCGCGACCTTCTTCTCGGCCGCCGCCGTCCAGGCCAAGCGCGGCCACGTGGCGATCGAGGCGCTGACCGGGTTCCTGTCGCCGAAGGTCAACCGCGCCCGCCTGTTGATGGCGGACGTGATCAGCTTCGTCTTCGTGGTGTTCTTCGCCTGGAAGAGCTGGACGCTGTTCCACGAGGCTTACGTCGACGGCCAGGTCTCGCAATCGAGCTGGGGCCCGCCGCTGGCGATCCCCTACGCCCTGATGGCGGTCGGCATGAGCCTGCTCGGCATCCAGTTCGCCGTGCAGATCGTCCAGGCCCTCACCTACGGTCCGAACTCCGCCGGCTGGGTCGCCCCGAAGGTCGGCCTCGGCGCCGACCTGAACACAGACATGCACGGACGGCCGGACGTGACCCCGCGGGGCACGGACCCGATGGGCGACACCGTCGACACCGCGAGGATCACCCGATGAGCACCGCCGCGATCGGCTTCCTCTATGCCGGGGCGACCCTCTCGGCGATGCTGGCCGGCATCCCCATCGCCTTCGCGCTCGGCTTCGTCGCGCTGGCGTTCATGTTCGTCTTCATGCCGGCGGCTTCGCTCGATACCGTGGCGCAGAACGTCTACGAGGAGATGGCCTCGATCACCCTGCTCTCGATCCCGCTCTTCATCCTGAAGGGCGCGGCGATCGGGCGCTCGAAGGCGGGCCAGGACCTCTACTCGGCCATGCACGCCTGGATGCACCGCATCCCGGGGGGGCTGGGCATCGCCAACGTCTTCGCCTGCGCGCTGTTCGCCGCGATGGCGGGGTCCTCGCCCGCCACCTGCTCGGCCATCGGCTCGGCCGGCATCCCGGAGATGCGCAAGCGCGGCTACTCGCCGGGCTTCGCCGCCGGCATCATCGCGGCCGGCGGGACGCTCGGCATCCTGCTGCCGCCCTCGATCACCATGATCCTCTACGCGGTGGCCGCCGAGCAGTCGCTCGGGCGCCTGTTCCTGGCCGGCATCGGGCCGGGGCTGCTGCTGGTCGGGCTGTTCGCGGCCTGGGCGGTGTTCCGCTTCCGCGCCGAGTACGCCACCGCGAAGGCCGCCTACGAGCGCGGCGGCGTCCAGTCGCCGATCCTGGCGGACGACACCTACAGCATGCGCCAGCGCTTCGAGACGCTGCCGCGGGTGCTGCCCTTCGTGGTGCTGCTCACCGGCGTGATGGTCGCGCTCTACGGCGGCTACGCCACGCCCTCCGAGACGGCCGGCCTCGGCGGCCTGCTGGCGCTCGGCCTGATCGCGGTGATCTACGGCGTCTGGCGCCCGAAGGACGTCAGCCCGATCCTCACCGCGACGTTGCGCGAGTCGACCATGCTGATGCTGATCATCGGCATGTCGCTGCTCTACGCCTACGTGATGAGCTACCTGCACATCTCGCAGTCGGCGGCCGCCGCGATCGTGGCGATGCAGCTTTCCCCCTGGGTGCTGCTGGTGACGATCCTCGGGCTGGTGATCGGGCTCGGCTTCTTCCTGCCGCCGGTCTCGATCATCCTGATGACCGCGCCGATCATCCTGCCGCCGCTGAAGGCCGCGGGCTTCGACCTGGTCTGGTTCGGCGTGGTGATGACCATCACCATGGAGATGGGCCTGATCCACCCGCCGGTCGGGCTCAACATCTTCGTCATCAAGAACATCGCCCCCGACATCCCGCTCTCGGACATCATCTGGGGGACGCTCCCCTTCGTGGTGCTGATGGCGGTGGCGATCCTGATCCTGTGCCTCGTGCCGGGCATCGCCCTGTGGCTGCCCGACCTGCTGCTGCCGTCCACGCGGTAGCGCGCCCCTCCTCCCCTCTCCCCGCGGGCGGGGAGAGGCCCGGCTGCACCCCGTCGTGCAACCGGGGGAGCGGCGGCGTAGCCGAAGCGGTGGTGAGGGCGGTCGTGCGAGGTGGAAGGTGTCAGGCGTGGCGCAGGGAAAGGGCGCCCCTTCGCGCCGCTACCGCCCCTGCCAATCCGGCGCGCGCTTGCCCAAGAACGCTTCCATGCCCTCGCGAAAATCGCGGCTCATGTAGCAGCTGAGGATCAGGTCGTCGCCGGGCTGCGGCTCGCCCTCGGGGGCGGTGGCCTCTTCGGCGAGCCGGCGCAGGCCTTCCTTGGTGGCCTGCATCGTCAGGGGCGCGTGGCCGGCGACCAGCGTCGCCAGCTCGGTCGCGCGCGCGGCGAGCGCTGCGGCGTCCGCCACCACCTCGCCGACGAGGCCGATGGTCAGCGCCTCCTCGGCGCCGACGAGGCGGGCGGTGAAGATGATGTCCTTCACCCGCGCCGGGCCGATCAGGTCGGACAGCCGCTTGAGGTTGCCCTGAGACAGGCAGTTTCCGAGCGTGCGGGCGATCGGGAAGCCGAAGCGTGCGTCGCGCGTGGCGACGCGCAGGTCGCAGGCGGCGGCGATCGCCGCCCCTCCCCCCGTGCAGGCGCCCGCGATGGCGGCGATGGTCGGCACCCGCATCCGCTCCAGCGTGCCGAGCACCCGGTCCATGAAGCGCTCGTAGCCCAGCGCATCCTCCGCGGTCTCGAAGCTGCGGAACTGGGCGATGTCGGTGCCGGCGGCGAACGCCTTCTCGCCGGCCCCGGTGATGACCAGCGCCTTGACCGACACGTCCTCCTGGATCCGCAGGCACTGGGTCACCAGGCCTTCGTACATCGCGAAGGTCAGGGCGTTGCGGGCGTGCGGCCGGTTGAGGACGATGCGGGCGATGGCGCCGTCCTGGGAGACCAGCAGTTCATCGGTCGGGGCGGCGTCGCTCATGCTCGAAGTCCTCATCCAATCGTCACGCCGTCGTCTCGCCCACGACGCCCGCCGCGATCAAGCCGTCGATCGCCGCGTCGTCGTAGCCGGCCCCGCGCAGGATCGCGCGCGAGTGCTCGCCGAACAGCGGCGCCGGGCCGTGGACCTTGCCCGGCGTCGCCGAGAACTTCACCGGCAGGCCGAGCGTCGTCATCGACCCTGCCCGGGGGTGCTCGACCGAGACCACCATCTCGCGGGCCAGCGTGTGGGGATCGCGGTGCATCTGGTTCACGTCGAGCACCGGGCCGGCCGGCACGCCGCCGGCCTCCAGACGCGCGAGCCACGCCTCGGAGGTGTCGCCCCGGAAGTACGGCGCGAGCGCCTCGGCCAGCGCGAGGCGGTGCTCCATGCGTCCGGCGTTGAGCGAAAAGCGCGGGTCGGCGGCGAGCGTGTCGGCGCCGAGCACGTCGAGGAGGCGCAGCCAGTTGGTCTGGTTGGCCGCGCCGATGGTGATCCAACCGTCCTGCGTCTCGAAGGCCTCGTAGGGGGCGTTCAGCGGGTGGGCCGAGCCCATCGGCCCCGGCGCCACGCCGGTCGCCATGGCGATCGCCGACTGCCAGTAGGTCAGGGTGATGCCGGCCTCGAACAGGGAGGTGTCGACCACCTGGCCCTGCCCGGTCTTGAGGCGGTGGGTGTAGGCGGCGAGCACCCCCATCGCCGCGAGGATGCCGGCGGTGATGTCGGTGACCGGCGGCCCGCACTTCATCGGCGGCTCGCCGGGCCCGGCGCCGGTGACGCTCATCAGCCCGCTCATGCCCTGCGCGACGAGGTCGAACCCGGCCCGCTCCGCGTAGGGGCCGGAGCGGCCGAAGCCCGAGAGCGAGCAGTAGACGAGCGCCGGATGGCGCGCGCGCAGGGCTTCGTAGCCGAGGCCGAGCTTCTCCATCGTGCCGGCGCGGTAGTTCTCGATCAGCACGTCGGCGTCGGCCAGCAGCCGGTGGAGCACCGCCTTGCCGGCCTCGCTCTTGAGGTCGAGGGCCAGCCCGCTCTTGCCGCGGTTCATCATCATGTAGGCGGCGCTCTCGCCGTGAAGCGACGGCGGCACCGAGCGCCGGGTGTCGTCGCCGCCGGGGATCTTCTCGACCTTGATCACCTCGGCACCCATGTCGCCGAGCATCAGGCCGCAGACCGGGCCCGCCATGATGTGGGCGAGCTCGATCACTCTTACGCCCGCAAGCGGGCCTTCGCGTCGTGCGTCCACCATCGCCATCCGCCTCAGCGCACCGGCGCGACCGCGACGGGCGGGATACCGCCGGCCTCGGCCGGCTCCACGAAGGGGCGCTCGGGGTGCATGGTGAAGGCGGTGGCGGCACCCAGCAGGCACAGGCCGATCGAGCCGGCGAACGGCAGCGTCCAATCGCCGGTCATGTCGACGATCAGGCCGAACACGATCGGCGAGACGATGGCGGCGATCGCCGAGCCGGTGTTCATCAGCCCGCTCGCGGTGCCGGCGAATTTCGGCGCGATGTCCATCGGCACCGACCAGATCGGGCCGATGACCAGCTCGGCGAAGAAGAAGCCCGAGGAGAGCAGCAGGGCGACATAGGTGAGGTCGCGGGTGAAGAACACGCCCGTCAGGCTCGCCGCGGCGCCGAGGAAGCCGACGACGATGATCGACAGCCGCGCGAGCTTGAGGTTGCCGGTCTTCTCGAAGATGCGGTCCGAGAGCACGCCGCCGAGCGTGTCGCCGACGACGCCGGCGAAGAACACGCCCGAGGCGAACAGCGCCGAGTTCTTCAGGTCGAGGCCGTAGCTCTGCTTGAAGAAGCTCGGCAGCCAGCCGAGGAACAGCCACAGGGTCCAGCCGTAGCAGAAGTAGGTGATGGTGACGGGCAGGATGCGCTTGGTCAGCGCGCCCCACGGCACCGACTGCTTCGCGCCGACCTTGCGCGGCGGCGGCAGCTGGTCGAGCTCGGCTTGGGTGATCGCCTTGTGGTCGGACGGGTCATCACGGAAATAGAGGTACCAGATCACGACCCAGACGAAGCTGATCGCGCCGAGGATGACGAAGCTCGAACGCCAGCCGAAATGGTAGATCAGGAAGGCGACGATCGGCGGCGCCACGGCGTTGCCGAGCCGCGCGAAGGCGTGGGTGATGCCCTGCGCGAAGCCGCGACGGCCCGGCGCCGTCCAGTTCTGCATGGCGCGGGTCGCGGTCGGGAAGGTCGCGCCCTCGCCGAAGCCCAGCAGCACGCGGGCGAGGAACAGGCTGACGAGGCCGCCGACGAAGCCGGTGAGGATCGTCGCCGTGGCCCAGATCAATCCGCAGACCAGGAGCGTGCGCCGCGCGCCGAACTTGTCGCCGACCGAGCCGCCGATCACCTGGAAGATCGCGTAGGGGTAGGCGAAGGCCGAGAGGATCAGGCCGAACTGCGTGTTCGACATGCCGAGATCCTTGATGATCACGGCGCCCGCGGTGGCGATGTTCACCCGGTCGAGATAGGTGATGAAGTACATCAGGCAGAGCAGGAACAGCACGCTGTTCGTGGCGCTCAGGCGCTTGATCATGGCGTCGATCCTCCGGCACGGCGTTCTTGCGCAGCGTTCTTGGCAGCCGCCTTGTGGCGGTCCGCGCCGTCACCCTGGCCTCGGCGACCGGGTGCGGCGTTTCGCATTACGTATTCAGTACGCTCGGCCTATGCCGGAGTGCAACCACGGGTGTTAGGAATCAGGCGTTTTCCGCCCGCACGATCCGCCTGCACGGGTGGCGGGTCGGAAGCCGGGCTACGCCGGGCAAGCCTCGTTCGCATCCGGCCCATCAGGTCGCCGGACGAACGAAAACGGGGGCCGAAGCCCCCGTTTCCCGTTCGATCATGAGAGGCCGGTCAGGCCGTGACGGGACGCATTCCGCTGGCCTGGGCGGGCGTCGCTGAGGGATCGAGCACCTTGCCGCGCGGGCCGACCCAGGCGCCGACCCACTTGCGCTGCCACAGGAACAGGCAGCCGAGCACCACGGCGGCGAAGACCGCGTAGACGACGAAGCCGGTGGCGAAGGCGCCGGTGTACTGCTTCGAGAAGCCCATCACGTTCGGCAGAATCGCGCCGCCGAGCGCCCCGATCTCGCCGATCATCGAGCCCGACACCGCGGTGTTGGTGGGGTAGCGCAGCGGGACGAGCTGGAACAGGGCGCCGTTGCCGGCGCCGAGCGCCGCGAAGCACAGCATGAACAGGATCGTGGTGGCGGCCAGCGACGGGGTGGCGGTGAGCGCCAGGAACGAGGCGATCGAGGCGAGCAGGACCACCGACAGCACGGCGATGCCGCCGATCCGGTCGGCGAAGTAGCCGCCGAGGATGCGGATGCCCGAGCCCATGAAGGCCGCAAGCATGGTCAGGCGCCCGGCCTCGACCTTCGTGACCGCGAACTGCTCGTAGAAGAACGTCGGCAGGAAGTTCGACAGGCCGATGAAGCCGCCGAAGGTGATGACGTAGATCAGCGAGAAGGCCCAGCCGTCCTTGGTGAACAGGCAGGAGATGTGGTCCTTGAACGACTGGTGCTCGAGGTCCGGCGGTTCCTTGGCGAGCACGATCATCACGATCAGCGGGATGGCCATGACGCAGCCGGCGAAGCCGTAGACCGCCTGCCAGCCGTAGGCCTGGGCCAGCGGCGGCGCGAACAGCACCGCGAGCACGGTGCCGGAATTGCCGGCGCCGGCGATGCCCATGGCGAGGCCCTTGTGCTCCGGCGGGAACCAGCCCGAGCCGAGCGACAGGGCGACGCCGAACGAGGCGCCCGCGATGCCGAGCAGCACGCCCATGGCGAGCACGTCGTTGTAGGTCGAGATGAAGAAGAAGCCGTAGGCCATCGCGAGCATGATGACGCCCATCTCGGTGATGGCGGCGTTCTTCCGGCCGATATACTGGGCGAGGACGCCGAGCGGGAAGCGCATGATCGCGCCCGCGAGGATCGGCAGCGAGATCATGAACCCGGTCTGGGCCGGGGACAGCTTGTAGGTCTCGGTGATGAACGGCCCCATGGCGCCGTTCAGGACCCAGATCGCGAAGCAGAAGTCGAAGTAGAGGAAGGCGGCGAACAGCGTCGGGGGGTGTCCCGACTTCATTACGGTCTTGAAGGAGGCCATCGTGGGTGCTCGTCTTGATCGAGCGGGCGCCTTCGCGCCGCCGCTCATGCCGGAGGAACCGGACTCACACCGTCCGCTTTGCGAGGCTTCGTTGCCCAGCGTGCCGCGCGCCGCGCGGCGATCTCCGGAAAAGCAGCAAACGTGCCAGACGTGGCGGGGCGGCCTGGCCAGGCGCAGCCCCCCGTTGAAGGCCTGCGGCGCAGCCGACGAAGACTGAGGGAAACGGCCAAGCCGCGGGCACTGGATGCCGGGATTCGCGGCAACGATGCCTAGGCGGCATGCGGTCGGGCGCGGACGCCCAAACCGGAGGCAACCCGCGAGGCTCGACGAGCGAACGATTACAGAGGAGTCGATGACGGCTGCGTCAGTGGCAGGTGGTGATGGTCTTCACGATCCAGCCCTGCTCCGGCTGCCACAGCTTGCGCCGGGCGCGGGTGCAATCGGCCGGCGCGGTCCCGGAGGTCCACGCGCCCGTCGGCTCGGACGGCGGCGGCGGCTCGACGGTCTGGACCGGGCGCGGACGCTCCGGACGCCGCGCCGCCTCCCGTGCGGCTGCGGGCGTCGCGACGACGCAGGCGAGCGCCAGGAGCGACGCCGCGAGGCGCGCGCGCAAGTTCGAAGCGGATGTCACGGGGAGATGTCCGAAGATCGAGAGGGCTGCGATACTGTTGCCGTCAGGTCGGGCGACAAATCAATCGCCCCGTCGCAACTTGTCCCCGCTCTGCCGACGAGGACGGCACATGGTAAAGGCTTGCCGCCGCGACGCCGGCGGATTTCACGGGTCAGATTTCGGCCCGGCGGTTGCGCGACACTTGAGGTGTCGCGGCCGGGCCGCGCCCCGTTGAAGACCTCGGTCGACAGGGCAGCCACCGTTGCAAGGAATCGACGCCGCCCCAGGAAACGGATTCCGCAACGCGGCGAAGGATGACGCGACGGGCCGTGACTTGCTAAGCCTTGCCCGTCACCACCGGATCGCGGCCGCCTGCCGCTCGACCGCGTGACTCAAGGTTCCGTGCCGGCCCGTCGCCGGCCCGGGGACCTCGGATCAAGGACGTTTCGAACCGCCATGCCGAATACTTTGCGAAGCCTCCTGCTCGCCGGCGCGATGACCGGCCTCGCGAGCCTGTCCGCGACCGCACCCGTGCACGCCCAGGGACGGGGCGCCCTCGCGTCGAGCGCCATCGACGGCGTCGGCGACGACGACCGCCTGTTCCAGGACCAGTCCGGCGCGCTCTACCGCCTCCGCGGCGGCCGCTACGAGCCCTATGCCGGCCGCGTCGAGTTCGGCCGCGCCGTGCCCGACCGCGCCACGGCCTCGGAGCGCCGCCCCATCCCCGAGCGCCAGCAGCTCGCCGGGCGCCCGCCCGAGACCTTGCAGGAGAGCCCGGCCGACGCGCCCGCCGCGCCGCTCACCGTCGGCCCGAAGCCCGGCGCCAACCAGCTCTCCCCGGCGATGGCCGCGGCGATCAACCGGCCGGTCGACAACGGCCCGATCAACTACGACAAGGCCTACGGCGCGATCGCCGACGACGCGTTCCCGGTGGCGGCCTTCAACTGGAAGAAGGCCAACCCGGCGTTCTTGCGCCAGGAGATCGCCTATACCGGCCCCTACGAGCCCGGCACGATCGTGGTCGACCCGCGGGCGCACCAGCTCACCCTGGTCCAGGCGGACGGCCGGGCGCGGCGCTACGGCGTCGGCGTCGGCAAGCAGGGCTTCTCGTGGTCGGGCGCCGCGACGGTGAACCTGAAGCAGGCCTGGCCGGATTGGTACCCGCCGAAGGAGATGATCGCCCGCACGCCGCACCTGGCGCGCGAGGTCGACACGCTGCCGAGCGGCGTCGGCGTCCCCGGCGGCAACCGCAACCCGCTGGGCGCCCGCGCCATGTACCTGTGGCAGGGCAACAAGGACACGCTGTTCCGCATCCACGGCACGCTGGATCCGAACTCGATCGGCAAGAGCGTCTCGTCGGGCTGCATCCGCATGATCAACCAGGATGCGATCGACCTGTTCAGCCGCGTCAACGTCGGCACCAAGGTCGTCGTCCTGAACTGAGCAGGAATCGACCGCGCCGTCCGCGGGGGGAAGCCCCGGCGGACGGCGTTCGCGTTCGATCAGTCCGCGTTGCGCTCGGCGCGGCGGTGCTCGCCGAGGATGCGCCGCACCGTGCCGGTGGCCGAGCGGTAGACCACGGTCTCCGTCTCGATGACGCCGGGCTTGAAGCGCACGCCGCGCAGAAGCGCCCCGTCGGTGACGCCGGTCGCCGCGACGGTGACGTCGCCGCGGGCCAGATCCGTCAGCTCGTATTTCCGGTTCGGGTCGCCGATGCCCATGTCCTGCGCCCGCCGGCGCTTCTCCAGGGTGTCGAGGATTAGCCGGCCCTGCATCTGGCCGCCGATGCAGCGCAGCGCGCCGGCCGCGATCACGCCCTCGGGCGCCGCGCCGATCCCGAGATAGATGTCGACGCCGGTCTCGTCGGGCGAGTTGGTGAAGATGATCCCGGCGATGTCGCCGTCGGAGATCAGGCGGACGCCCGCCCCCGTGGCGCGGATCGCGGCGACGAGGTCGCCGTGCCGCGGCCGGTCGAGGACGATCGCGACGATCTGCGAGGTCGGCACGCCCTTGGCGCGGGCGAGCGCGGCGATGTTGTCGGCGGGGCTGGCGTCGAGGTCGACGAGGCCGGGCGGATAGCCGGGGCCGATCGCGATCTTCTGCATGTAGACGTCGGGGGCGGCGAGCAGCGAGCCGCGCTCGGCCATCGCCATGATCGCGATCGCGCCGGGCATGTCCTTGGCGCAGAGCGTCGTGCCCTCCAGCGGGTCGACCGCGAGGTCGACGCGGGGGCCGCCGCCGCTGCCGAGGCGCTCGCCGATGAACAGCATCGGCGCCCGGTCGCGCTCGCCCTCGCCGATCACCACGGTCCCGTCGATCGGCAGCGCGTTGAGCTCGGCCCGCATCGCGTCGACGGCGGCCTGGTCGGCGGCCTTCTCGTTGCCCTGCCCGCGCAGGGCCGCCGCCGCGATGGCCGCGCGCTCGGTCACGCGTGCGAGTTCGAGGGTGAGCGTGCGCGCGACGACGCTCCGCGAGCCCTGCATGAGCGCCTCGTCCATCGTTTCCCAAGCCCTTCCCGCGGCCCGAACGTTTTCGGTGCCCCTGCTCCTACAGCCTACCGCGGCTAGGATGCACGAAAATAACTTGGGTTTTCGATTTTGGGCGGGATCGGAACGATAGTGCCGTTCTGTTGGGCGCCGAACAGGCTTATTCGCGCTCGATCCGGATGAGCTGCGGCGCCTCGGCCAGCAGCCCGTCGCCGGCGATGGCGTCGAGGGCCGCGCGGATGTTCCCCTCCGTCGCCGCGTAGGTGATCAGCACCAGCGGCACCGGCTGGCCGGAGCGGCCCTTCGGATCGCTTTCCGCCATCTCGCTGGTGCGGCGCTGCAGGATGCTCTCCAGCGAAATCTCGCGCTCGGCCATGCGGGTGGCCACGCCCGCCGCGACGCCGGGCCGGTTGTGGACCGTGAGGCGGATGTAATAGCCGCCCTCGTGCCGCTGCATCTCGACCCGCTCGGCCGGGCGCAGGGACGCGGTCGGGCAGCCGAAGGTCGGGCGGCTCAGGCCGGCGGCGAGGTCGGCGATGTCGGCGACCACCGCGGAGGCGGTCGCCTCGCCGCCGGCGCCCGGGCCGATCAGGGTCAGCTCGCCGACGGCGTCGGCATCGATCGTCACCGCGTTGGTCACGCCCATCACCTGGGCGATGCTCGAGGATTTCGGCACCATGGTCGGGTGCACGCGCTGCTCGATCCCCGCCTCGGTCGCCTGCGCGACGCCGAGCAGCTTGATCCGGTAGCCGAGCTCCTCGGCCATCCGTAGGTCGAGGGGCTTCACCCCGGAGATGCCCTCCACCGAGACGCCCTCGGCGTCGATCGAGGTGCCGAAGGCGAGGCTCGTGAGGATCGCGAGCTTGTGGGCGGTGTCGAAACCCTCGACGTCGAAGGTCGGGTCGGCCTCGGCATAGCCCAGGGCCTGCGCGTCCTTGAGGCAGGCCTCGAAGGTCAGGCCCTCGCGCTCCATCCGGGTGAGGATGTAGTTGCAGGTGCCGTTCATGATTCCGTAGACGCGGCTCACGGCGTTGCCGGCCAGACCCTCTCGGATCGCCTTGATCACCGGGATGCCGCCCGCGACCGCCGCCTCGTAGGCGAGCGCGACGCCCGCGGTCTCGGCCGACTTCGCCAGCGCCGCGCCGTGGAGCGCCAGCAGCGCCTTGTTCGCGGTGACGACCGGCTTGCCGGCGGCGAGCGCGGCCTCGACCACGGCTTTGGCCGGCCCTTCCGAGCCGCCGATCAGCTCGACCACGCAGTCGACCTCGGCCGAGCGCGCCATCTCCACCGGATCGTCGAACCAGTGCAGCCCGGCGACGTCGAACCCGCGGTCGCGGGTGCGGTCGCGGGAGGAGACGGCGACGACGCGGATGTCGCGGCCGGTCGCGGCGGCGAGCGCGGCGGCCCGGCGCGCGACCATCCGGACGACGGCGGCGCCGACCGTGCCGAGACCGGCGACACCGAGGCGGAGGCTCTGGGACATGGTGGTTTTCGCAAGCCTTCTGCCCTGCGCCGTCGGCGGCCTGTCGGCCGGCGTGGACGAGCGCGGGGAACGCCGCGCGCCCCATCGGCTGCGGCGCCGCCCTTCTGCCTCGATTTGCCGGGAGGCGCAAGAAATCGGCCGGGCGCCGGGGCGCATCCCGAGGTTCCTCCGTCACCGCCGCGAAACCGCCTCGCGATGCCGGACGGCCGCGACGACCAAGCCGTAGAGCACCGCGGCGTTGAGGACGTGCCAGAGGAAGTGGGTGCCGACGGGCACGAGCGCGCAGACGCCCCGGTCGGCGGTGCGCAAGGCGAGCGAGACGGAAAACAGCGCCGCCAGCGCCACGAGCCGCCGGCCGGTCGCGGCCGGGTCGTCCACGCCGCGGAGCCCGAGGGCGACGCCCACCAACGCCAGCACCGCCGGCAGGTAGTCGATCGAGCCGTTGGTGAGCACCTCGACCGAGCGGCCGGCGACGGCGTCGAGGGCCGGGACGAGCCCGAAGCCGAAGCCCGCGAAGGCCAGCGTCGCCGCCCATGCGGCGAACTGCCCGAATCGCAGGAACCGCACCATCGCCAGGTAGAAGTAGGCGTGGATGAACACGGCGATCGGCACGACGTCGGCGAGCATGGCCCAACGCACGGCGAGCGTGTGGAACAGGAACGACCCGATGCCGACGACCGCCGTCAGGAGCGCCAGCGCGACGCCGGCCCGGTCGTCCGCCGCGCGGGCGCGCCGATGGGCCGCGACGGCGGCGACGAGGAAGGCGGCGTTGGACAGGGCGTTGACCGGCTCCGCCCAGAACGCCGCGCCGCCCCGCTCGCAATAGGCGCCGATCGGTTCGAACCAGTCCACCGGCGGCCTCGTTGCGTGAGCGGGCGGCGACGCGCCCGGCCTTCCGCTTGTCAGGCCGGTGCGAAGGCCCGATGACGGGCTCCGCCCTCACAAGCCGCCAGACGACGGGCTTCGCCCTTCAGGACGCCAGACGACGGGCTCCGCCCTCCAGGACGCCAGCGATGCGCATCACCACGTGGAACGTCAATTCGATCAAGCAGCGGGTCGGGCACCTGCTCGCCTTCCTCGACGAGGCCAAGCCGGACGTGGTCTGCCTGCAGGAGCTGAAGTGCCAGGAGGAGGCGTTCCCGCGCGCCGAGATCGAGGCGGCCGGCTATGCCGTCGAGGCGGTGGGGCAGAAGGCCTATAACGGCGTCGCGCTGCTGGTCCGCGCGCCGCTGACCTACGATCCGGCCACCGTGCTGCGCGCGCTCCCGGGCGACGCCGAGGACGAGCAGGCCCGCTACGTCGAGGCGCTGGTCAGCGGGGACGGGGTCGCGCCGGTGCGGGTGGCCTCGATCTACCTGCCGAACGGCAACCCGGTGGCGAGCCCGAAATACCCCTACAAGCTCGCCTTCCTGGAGCGGCTGCGTCTTCACGCGATCGCGCGGATGCGCGAGGAGACCGCGCTGGTGCTCGCGGGCGACTACAACGTCATCCCCGAGCCGGAGGATGCGGCCGAGCCCACGGCCTGGGCAGACGACGCGCTCTACCTGCCGACCACGCGGGCGGCGTTCCGCGCGCTGCTGGCCGAAGGGTTGACCGACGCGGTTCGCGCCTGCGACCCGCGCCCCTGCCTCTACAGCTTCTGGGACTACCAGGCCGCCGCCTGGTCGCGGAACTTCGGCATTCGCATCGACCACCTCCTGCTCTCGCCGCAGGCCGCAGACCGGCTGGTCTCGGCCTCGGTGCAGAAGCACCTGCGCGGCCTGGAGAAGCCGTCGGACCACGTCCCCGTGACGGTGGAGCTGGCGGCGGGGTAGGCGCGCCGGCGTTGTCCACGCCTTTCGCGGCGACATAATCCCCGGCTCCGCAACAAAGTTATCCGGCTCAGGTTGTTCAGCGCCACCGGGAGACGCCGGCAGCCCTGGGACGACCGAGCATGGAACGACCGAATCAGATGAGCGGCGACGACGCCTTCGGCGAGGCCGAGACCGTGCCCGGACCAGCGCAGGATCAAAGTCAGGACAAGGACGGACGCGACGCGCACGAGGCGGCCGAAGAGGTCGTGCTGGAGCCGCTGGCCGACTATCCGCACATCGATCTGCGGACCGGCGGCGAGCCCTGGGACAAGCGCCGCGCCGCCGGCAAGCGCCTGCGCGAGGCCGTGCCGCACGAAGCCCACGCGGCCCTCGACCTTCCCTCCGACCGGCCGGACCCCGTCGACCTGATCGTGGGGGCGCACGAAGGCCGCCAGCCGAGGCTCGTCCCGTTGCGGGTGGCGCGCATGGCGAGCTCGCCCTTCGCGTTCCTGCGCGGCGCCGCCCACGTCATGGCCTGGGACCTCGCGCACGGCCCGCGCAGCGACATCAACGTGGTGATGAACGGCGACGCGCACATCTCGAACTTCGGCCTGTTCGGGACGCCGCAGGGCGACGTCGTGCTCGACCTCAACGACTTCGACGAGGTGACGATCGGCCCGTGGGAGTGGGACCTGAAACGGCTCGTCGCCAGCATCGAGGTCGCCGCCCGCGAGGATGCGGTTCCGGCCGAGGCGCGGCGGCAGGCGGTGATGGCGGCGGTCGGCGGCTACCAGCACACGATGCTGGACCTCGCGCCCCAGGGCTCGCTGGACGTCTGGCAGCAGGCGACCCGCGCCGACCGGCTCGACGTCTCGGGCGTCCGGATCGACGAGGCGTCGCAGGCGGTGGTGCGCAAGGCGGTGGAGAAGGCGCGCAAGAAGAACAACCAGAGCCTGCTCGCCCGCGTCGGCGAGCGCCGCGTCGACGGCGGCTGGCGCTTCCGCGAGGACGCGCCGATCCTCACCGGGGTCGACGACGAGACCCGCGAGGCGGTGATCACGGGGCTGGAGCACTACGCCGAGACGCTGCCGCGCGAGCGCCGGTTCATGCTGAGCCGCTACCACGTCGTCGACGTCGCCCACCGCGTCGTCGGGGTCGGCAGCGTCGGGACCCGCGCCTACGTGGCGCTGCTCTGCGGCAACTCCGACCAGGACGTGCTCTTCCTGCAGGTGAAGGAGGCCGTGCGCCCGGCCCACGCCCCCTACCTGCCCGGCATGCCCGAGCCCTATGCCAGCCACGAGGGCGAGCGGGTGATCTACGGCCAGCGCCTGCTACAGGGCGTCGGAGACCCGCTGCTCGGCTGGACCACGATCGAAGACCGCCCGTTCTACGTGCGGCAGATGAAGAACATGAAGGGCGAGATCCCGGTCTCGTGCATGACCGGGCAGCCGCTGCTGTACTTCTCCTGGGCCTACGGCGCGCTGCTCGCCCGCGCGCATGCCCGCACCGGCGACGCGGCCGCCATCGCCGGCTATTGCGGCAAGGACCGCCACGCGGACCTGCGCGAGGCCCTGGCCGACTGGGCGCACGCCTACGGCGACCAGAACGCGGCCGACTACGAGGCCTTCCTCGCCGCCATCGCGTCGGGCCGGCTCGAGGCGGCGGACGATCCCTGCCTCTGACTTGACGCGGCCAGCGCGGGGCCGGCCCCGGCGCTACCGCTTCATCAACCCGCCGAGCACGTTGCGCAGGATGGCGTTGCCGACTTGTGTGCCGACGCTGCGGGCCATCGAGCGCGCGGCGTTCGAAACGACCTGCTCGGCGAGGCTCTGCGGGGCCTTTCGGCCGGCCTTGGCGGCGGGCTTGCCGAAGACGCTGCCCACGATGCCGCCGAGCAGGCCGCCGAGGCCCCCCTCCGAAGCCTGCGCCGCCTCGGCCGGGGCGGCGTCGAGGTTCTTGCGCTTGGCGAGCATCTCGTAGGCGCTCTCGCTGTCGATCGCCTCGTCGTACTTGCCGCGCAGCGGGCTTTTGGCGATCAGGTCGGCGCGCTCGGCCGGCGTCAGCGGCCCGACGCGGCCCTGCGGCGGGGCGATCAGGGCGCGCTCGACCACCGACGGCGTGCCCTTCGGCTCCAGGAAGCTGACCAGGGCCTCGCCGACGCCGAGCTGGGTGATCGCCTCCGCCACGTCGAAGCCGGGGTTCTGCCGGAACGTCTCGGCGGCCGCCTTCACGGCCCGCTGGTCGCGGGGGGTGAAGGCGCGCAGCGCGTGCTGCACCCGGTTGCCGAGCTGGCCCAGCACCGTCTCCGGCACGTCGAGGGGGTTCTGCGTCACGAAGTAGACGCCGACGCCCTTCGAGCGGATCAGCCGCACCACCTGCTCGACCGCGTCCAGCAGCGCCTTCGGCGCATCGTTGAACAGCAGGTGCGCCTCATCGAAGAAGAACACCAGCTTCGGCTTCTCCAGGTCGCCGACCTCGGGCAGCTGCTCGAACAGCTCGGAGAGCATCCACAGCAGGAACGAGGCGTAGAGCCGGGGCCGCTGCATCAGCTTGTCGGCGGCCAGGATGTTGACGAACCCGCGCCCGTCGCGGTCGGTCCGCATGAAGTCTTCGAGGTTCAGGGCCGGCTCGCCGAAGAAGCGGTCGGCGTTCTGGTTCTCGAGCATCAGGAGCTGGCGCTGGATCGCGCCGACCGAGGCCGCCGAGACGTTGCCGTAGGTCCCCGAAATCGTCTTGAGGTTCTCCGAGCAGAAGGCCAGCAGCGCGCGCAGGTCCTTCAGATCGATCACCGGCCACTGGTTCTCGTCGGCGACGCGGAAGGCGATGTTGAGCACGCCCTCCTGCGTGTCGTTGAGTTCGAGGAGGCGTGCCAGCAGCAGCGGCCCCATCTCGGTCACGGTGCAGCGGATCGGGTGGCCCTGCTCGCCGAACAGGTCCCAGAACACCGTTGGAAAGCGGTCGGGCTCGTAGGCGATGCCGAGTTCCTCGGCGCGCTTGACGAAGACCGGCTTGGATTCGCCGGCCGCCGCCAGCCCCGACAGGTCGCCCTTCACGTCGGCCGCGAAGACCGGGACGCCGGCGTTCGAGAAGCCCTCGGCCATCACCTGCAGGGTGACGGTCTTGCCGGTGCCGGTCGCGCCGGCCACCAGACCGTGCCGGTTGGCGAGCTTGAGCGTCAGCACCTCCGGCTTCGGCGGCCCCGCTTTCTGGGGACTCTTTCCAACCAGGATGCTGCCGTCGCCCGCCATCCGCCCAATCCCCTTCGCGCCGATCGTCACGGTTATGGGCGCCGGAGCCCGGCTTTGCCAGATGCGCGGGCGTTCGGCTTGATTTCCGCGCGTCCAGGCCCGAATGACGAGGAAACACCCTCGGGAGCTGCCGACCATGGAAGAACTCATCGCCCGCGTGACCAACCGCACGGGCCTCGATGCCGCGACGGCGCAGACCGCGATCGGGCACATCCTGGCCTTCCTCCAGAAGGAAGGCCCCGCTAACGAGGTCAGCCAGCTGATGGCGTCGATGCCGGGCTCCGAGTCCCTGGTCGCCACCTCGAACGCCGAAGAGGGCGGCGGCGGGGGCCTGATGGGCATGCTCGGCGGCATGATGGGCGGCGGCGTGATGGCGCTCGGCCAGAAGCTGATGTCGGCCGGCGTGCCGATGGGCCAGATGCAGCCGCTCGGCCAGGAGCTGTTCGCCTACGGCCGCGAGAAGGCGGGCGAGGACGTGATGGGGCCGATCGTCGGCTCGGTCCCCGGCCTCAACCAGTTCGTCTGAGACCCGACGACCGGCGGCCTCGCGGGGCGTGCACGGGCGTCGGCGCGGGGCGTTTTCGGCGGCCTCGCGGGGCGTGCACGGGCGTCGGCGCGGGCCTGTCATAAAAGCGTGCGGGCTTCGTGGTTGTGTCCGGTTCCAGGGCCTGGAGCCGGTCGCCCCGCGGGGGCGCGTTCGGAAAGCCCCGGAAGGCGTCGACCATGGTCGCGAAGTTTACGCGCGGGGCCTCCGCGGCCTGGGACGCGATCCGGGCCAACGGGTGGGACAACGTCGAGTCGCCGATCGCGAAGCTGAAGCGCAAGTCGGCGGACGGGACGCTGCCCGGCTTCGGCGGCCGCAGCCTGATCCCGCCCGGCGCCACCCCGATCCGCTTCAAGGCCAAGGGGGCGGGTAACGCCTTGCCGGAGCTGGGCCCGAGCCTCGGCCGCATCGGCAACCTCGAAGTCTGCCTCGCGACCCGCAAGTCCGAGATCCGCCGGGCGCAGCGGCTGCGCTACCAAGTGTTCTACGAGGAGATGTCGGCGATCCCGACGGGCATGGCGATGCTGTCGCGGCGCGACGTCGACGCCTACGACGCGGTCTGCGACCACCTCCTGGTGATCGACCACGCCGCGACCGACGCCAAGCCGTTCCGGAAGGCGCGTCCGAAGGTGGTCGGCACCTATCGCCTGCTCCGCGGCGAGGCGGCCGAGCGCAACTTCGGCTTCTACTCGGCCTCCGAGTTCGACATCGCGCCACTGCTCGCGGCGCATCCCGGCAAGCGCCTGCTCGAGCTCGGACGCTCCTGCGTGCTGAAGCCCTATCGCACCAAGCGCACCGTCGAGCTGCTCTGGGCCGGCATCTACGCCTACGTGCTGCACCACCGCGTCGACGCGCTGATCGGCTGCGCCAGCTTGGACGGCACCGATCCGGCCCGCCTCGCCCTGCCCCTGAGCTTCCTGCACCACCACGCCCGCGCCCCCGAGGGCTGGTGCGCCCGCGCCCTGCCGGAGCGCTACGTGGCGATGGACCGGCTCGACCGCGAGGCGATCGACCCGAAGGCGGCGCTTCAGGCGCTGCCGCCGCTGATCAAGGGGTACCTCCGCGTCGGGGCGACCTTCGGCGACGGGGCGGTGATCGACCGCCAGTTCGGCACCACCGACGTCTTCGTCGTGCTGCCGGTGACGGCGATCGGCACGCGCTACCTCGGCCACTTCGCGCCGACGGCGAACAAGCGGGCGGCGTGATCCGCCCGGAGGCGATCCGCCGCCCGAACCCTCAGTTCGGGTGGAACACGACCTTCACGCAGCCGTCCTTCTTGTCGCGGAACGTCTTGTAGAGGTCCGGCCCGTCGGCGAGGTTGGTGGAGCGGTGGGTGATCATCGACGTCATGTCGATCTTCCCCGCCTAAATCAGCTTGGTCAGCGTTTCCAGGTAGCGCTTCACGTGCGTCTGCCCGCTCTTCATGGTCAGGCCCTTCTGGACGATCATGCCCATGTTGACCGGGATGGGGCCGCCGTAGACGCCGGGCACCGAGACGATGCCGCAGGGCCGCACCGCCTTGATCGCCTCCATCAGCGCGTAAGGCCGCTCGGTCGAGGTCAGCTTCTCCTGCAGGGTGTTGACGAGGCTGGCGACGCCGTGGCCGGCGCTGGCCTCCATGCCGACGCAGTCGATGACGCCGTCGGCGCCCTCGCCCTTGCTGATCTCCTTGATCCGCTCGAACACGTCCTCCTTGGCGTAGTCGATGATGTCGGTGGCGCCGTAGGTGCGGGCGAGCGCAAGGCGCTCCGGCACCGTGTCGATGGCGATGATGCGCTCGGCGCCCATGATCTTGGCCGACTGGATCGCAAACAGGCCGACCGGACCCGCACCCCAGACCGCGATGACCTCGCCGCCCTTGATCTCGCAATGCTCGGCGCCCTGCCAGCCGGTCGGCAGGATGTCGGTGAGGAACAAGAGCGACTCGTCATCGACGCCCTCGGGCGCCAGCATCGGCGCCACGTCGGCCATCGGCACGCGCACGTACTCGGCCTGGCCCCCGGCATAGCCGCCGGTGAGGTGCGAGTACCCGAACAGGCCCGCGGTGGGGTAGCCGAACTGCGCCGCCGCCATGGCGCCGTTGCGGTTCGAGCGCTCGCAGACCGACCAGTTCCCGAGCCGGCACTGCCGGCACTCGCCGCAATTGATGTTGAACGGCACGACGACGCGGTCGCCCTTCTTGAACTTGGTGAAGCCCTGGCCGACCTCGACGACCTCGCCCATGAACTCGTGGCCGAGCACGTCGCCCGCCTCCATGGTCGGCATCTGGCCGTCCATCAGGTGGAGGTCCGAGCCGCAGATGGCGCAGGACGTCACCTTGAGGATGATGTCGCGGGCATCCTCGATCCGCGGATCGGGAACCGTGTCGCAGCGGATGTCGCCCTTGCCGTGCCAGCACAGCGCTTTCATGAAAATCCTTTCGTGACGGGGGAATCGCAGGACCCGCGTGGCGCGGGCTCGTACGGTTAAGCCCGTGCTCGTACGGCCAAGTTCCGACCGAACGGTCGAATGGCCGCATGAGCCGGCACCAGGGAAGGTTCGTCCCAATTCGTGGTAGGGGCTTGGCGCTTCCGACAACCCAACGGGTCCAGAACCAGCATGATCGTCTACGGCACCGGCTATTCGCCCTACGTCCGCAAGATCCTCGTCGCGCTTGCCGAGAAGGGCGCCTCCTACGAGCACGTGCCCTGCATGTTCCACGCGCTCGACACGGCGTTCCAGGCGGCGAGCCCGCTCGGCAAGATCCCCGCGATCGACGACGACGGCTTCAAGCTCGCCGATTCCTCGGCGATCCTCTGGTACCTGGAGCGCAAGCACCCCGAGCCGGCGCTGATGCCCGCCGACGCGAAGGCGCTCGGCCGCGCGATCTGGTTCGACAAGTTCGGCGACACCGAGCTGTTCAGCCCGCTGATCGTGGCGTTCCGCGAGCGGGTGATGAAGCCGACCATGATGGGCAAGCCGTGCGACGAGGCCTTGGTCGTCAAGTCGCTCGACACGGACCTGCCGCCGCTGTTCGACCACCTCGAGGGCGAGATCGCGGGCGAATACCTCGCGGGCGACGCGTTCTCGATCGCCGACATCTCGATCGCCGCCGGCTTCTACAACTTCCACCTCGCGGAGGCGAAGGTCGACGCCGCGCGCTGGCCGAAGCTCGCGGCCTACGTCGACCGCATCCTGGCGCGCCCGTCCTTCGTCACGGCCATGGCCGCGCGCAAGGGCTGATCGGGGTCGTCGCAGGACGATCGCCTGAAGCCGCGTTCGGCGGCTTCAGGGCGCGAAGAGCGCCCCGCGGAGCGGGCTTTTCAGGACCTTGGTCCTGAAAAGCGTCGAGCGGAGCGAAAGCCTGAGCCCGCGGAGGCGGGCGCCGGCGATTGAGGCTGCAAGAAAAACAGGGCAAGCGCTTTCGAGCGATTGCCCGGCCGGACCCTTAGCGGCGGCGCTTGATCGAGCCGACCGTCTGCACCTGGGCCTGCGCCTCGGCGCGGTCCTCGTCGCTGGCTGACGCCCAGTTCTTCTCGTAGAGCGCGACGATCCAGGCGTCCTTGCGGCCCTCGACGCCGTCGCGGGCGAGCGACAGCCACATCAGGCCGCGGACGCGCTGCACCGGCACGCCGCCCATGCCGGTCATCAGCATGTCGCCCAGGAGCGCCTGGGCCGGGTGGTGGCCCTTCTCGGCGGCGAGGTTGAACCAGCGCGCGGCCTGGCGCGCGTCGGCCTCGACGCCGGTGCCGTCGAGGTAGAGCCGGGCGAGGTTGTACTGCGCGTTCGGGTCGCCGAAGTACGACGCGGCGTAGTTGAACATGTCGTAGGCCCGCTCGGGGTTCGCGCGCACGTAGGTGCCCTTGATCCCGTCGAGGAAGTAGCTGCCGAGCGCGGTGAAGGCGCTCGCCGTCACCGCCGAGGTCTGCGCGTCAGGCCCGTCGTCCGTGCCGGAATCGGCGATCCGCGAGAAGAACTCGAACGCCTTGAGGTCGTCGTGCGGGACGCCGTCGCCCTCGGCGTACATCCGGCCGAGCTTCCACAGGGCCAGCGCGTGGCCCTGGTCGGCGGCATATTCGAGCGCGCGGGCCGCGCCCTCCTTGTCGCCGGCGTTGTACTCGCGCACGCCCGCCCGCAGCGCGTCCTTGGCGCTGCGGTAGTTCTTCTCGGGCACCGGCGTGCGGACGCTGGCGTCGAGCGCTTCCGTCGCGGGAGCGCCGACGAGCAGGCACGCGACCGCCGTCGCCGCGAGCGCGGCGCCGCGAAGGTGCGCGCGCAGGCTGCCGCGGGGCCGACGATCGGCCCCGGCCGGCCCCGCCTTCCGGTCGCGGTCGGTCCTAGACGTCCGCATAGCTCTGGATCTCCTCGGCGCCGCCCGGATGGGTCACGGCGCCGTTCACGGCGGGTCCGACGGTCTGCGCGTATTTCCAGAGGTAGCCGGAGGTCGCGGAATTGGTCCGCGGCGTCCACGCCTTGCGGCGCTCGTCGAGCTCGGCGTCGGAGAGCGCCACGTCGAGGGTGCCCTTGATCGCGTCCAGCGTGATCATGTCGCCGTCGCGCAGCAGGCCGATCGGACCGCCGACCGCGGCTTCGGGCCCGACATGGCCGACGCAGAAGCCGCGGGTGGCGCCGGAGAAGCGCCCGTCGGTGATCAGCGCGACCTTGTCGCCCATGCCCTGACCGTAGAGCGCGGCGGTGGTGGACAGCATCTCGCGCATGCCGGGGCCGCCCTTCGGACCCTCGTAGCGGATGACGAGGACCTCGCCCTCCTTGTAGGTGCGCGCCTGGACCGCCTCGAAGCAGGCCTCCTCGCCGTCGAACACGCGGGCCGGGCCGGTGAAGACCTGCTTGTCGGCGGACATGCCGGCGACCTTCACGATCGCGCCCTCGGTGGCGAGGTTGCCCTTGAGGCCGACGACGCCGCCGGTCGGGGTGATCGGGCTTGCCGCCGAGCGGACCACGTCCTGGTCCGGGTTCCAGCGCACGCGCTCCATGTTCTCGGCGATGGTGCGGCCGGTGACCGTCATGCAGTCGCCGTGGATGAAGCCGTGGTCGAGCAGGGTCTTGATCAGCAGCGGGATGCCGCCGACCTCGAACATGTCCTTGGCGACGTAGCGGCCGCCCGGCTTCAGGTCGGCGATGTAGGGCGTGCGCCGGAAGATCTCGGCCACGTCGAACAGGTCGAACTTGATGCCGCATTCATGCGCGATCGCCGGCAGGTGGAGCGCGGCGTTGGTCGAGCCGCCGGACGCGGCGACGGCGGCGGCGGCGTTCTCCAGGGACTTGCGGGTGACGATGTCGCGCGGGCGGATGTTCTTGGCCAGCAGCTCCATCACCTTCTCGCCGGCGGTGGCGCAGAACTGGTCGCGGATCTCGTAAGGGGCCGGCGCGCCGGCCGAGTACGGCAGGGCGAGGCCGATCGCCTCGGAGACGGTGGCCATGGTGTTGGCGGTGAACTGCGCGCCGCAGGCGCCGGCGGACGGGCAGGCGACCTGCTCGAGCTCGTCGAGGTCCTCGAGGCTCATGTCGCCGACGGCGACCTTGCCGACCGCCTCGAACAGGTCCTGCACCGTGACCGGGCGGCCGCGGAACGAGCCCGGCAGGATCGAGCCGCCGTAGATGAAGATCGACGGCACGTTGAGGCGCACCATGGCCATCATCATGCCCGGCAGGGACTTGTCGCAGCCGGCCAAGCCCACGAGGGCGTCGTAGGCGTGGCCGCGCATGGTCAGCTCGACGGAGTCGGCGATGACCTCGCGGGACGGCAGCGAGGCGCGCATGCCGGCATGGCCCATGGCGATGCCGTCGGTGACGGTGATGGTGCAGAACTCGCGCGGGGTGCCGTGGGCCGCGGCGACGCCCTTCTTCACCGCCTGCGCCTGGCGCATCAGCGAGATGTTGCACGGGGCGGCCTCGTTCCAGCACGAGGCGACGCCGACGAGCGGCTGGTGGATCTGCTGCTTGGTGAGACCCATCGCATAGAGATACGAGCGGTGCGGCGCGCGGTCGGCCCCCTCCGTGACGTGGCGGCTCGGCAGCTTCGACTTGTCGTTCGTAGGCGCGTCCATGACCTGTCCCGCACCCCCCGGTCCGCTACGCGTCGGCGCGCCCTCGAAGGGTGCGGACAGCCGTCGCGCAGCGTCGACCGACGTTGCGCGAGGAGGCAAGACCACGCTCTTGGAATCGCTCGTAACCGAGCGGTAACCGGTTGGGGGAAAAGCCGTTTACCGCGGATGCTGAGGTGGTCCCGGTTTATGGCGGGATCGCGGCGGTCGAAGGCAGGTCTCGGGGCAAACCCGGGATGCTTTCGCGGTGTTGCGACCCCGCCACAGCCGCGCTTGCGGTCCGAATACTGAGGTCGGGTCGCATGGTGCGCCGCACCGAAGCCTTCGCGGGTGCGATCGCGGATCCGCCGATCAGGCCTTCGGCAGGGCCGGCGCCACGTCCGAGCCGGCGAGCGCGGCCTCGCTCTCGTCCTTCAGCGAAACCCCCGTCAGCCCGCGCGCGAAGGCCTGGCTCAGGAGCCAGTCGAGCTTGAACGCGGCCAGCGCGTGCGAGAGCCCGGCGGGGCGGACGTTCGAGATGCAGTTGCGCTCGGCGTCCGAGCGCCCGATGCGGGGGCCGAAGGTGAGGTAGATCCCGAGGCTGTCGGGCGAGGACAGGCCGGGGCGCTCGCCGACCAGCACCGCCACCGCGCGGGCCTTCAGCGCCGCGCCGACCGCGTCGCCCAGCGCGACCCGGGCTTGGGACGCGACGATCACCGGCGCGAGGCTCCATCCGGCCCGCTCGGCGTGAGGCTTGAAGGCCGCGAGGAAGCCAGCCGCGCCCTCGTGCACGGCACGCGCCGAGAGCCCGTCGGCGACGACGATGGCGAGGTCGACGGAATCGCCGGCCGCCCGCTCCAGGGCGTCGCGATCCGCGGGCGCCAGGGCGCGGCCCTGGTCGGGCCGGCGCAGGTAGGCGGCGCGGTCGGCCGCCTGCGAGGCGACCCGGAGCGTCGGCAAGCCGAGGGCTTCGATGTCCGCGGTGACCGCGTCCGCATCCATCGGCGTGTGCACGGCGTCGCGGGCCTGGGCGTGGGCGAGGCCGAAGCGCAGCACCTCGCGGGTGGGCAGGCCGCTTCCGGTCCGCCCGAGGCCGATCCGCGCCGGCGTCAGGCCGGCGAGCCGCGCCCAGATCTTCGCGTCCTCGCTCATGCGGCGAGCCCGGAGGCGTCGGCGAGCAGCGGCGAGCCGGGCTCGGCGGGAAGCAGGGTGCCGGCGGCATCCGTCATGCCGAGGGCGTGCAGCCACGCCTCGAACTCGGGCGCGCGCTTCAGCCCTAAGACCTCGCGGACGTAGAGGGAATCGTGGAACGAGGTGGACTGGTAGTTCAGCATCACGTCGTCGGCGCCGGGAACGCCCATCACGTAGGTGCAGCCGGCGGCGCCCAGCAGCGTCAGCAGCACGTCCATGTCGTCCTGGTCGGCCTCGGCGTGGTTGGTGTAGCAGACGTCGACGCCGAGCGGCACGCCCATCAGCTTGCCGCAGAAATGGTCCTCGAGCCCGGCGCGGATGATCTCCTTGCCGTCGTAGAGGTATTCCGGCCCGATGAAGCCGACGACGGTGTTGACCAGCAGCGGCCGGAACGGGCGCGCCACCGCGTAGGCCCGCGCCTCCAGGGTCTGCTGGTCGATGCCGTGATGCGCGTTGGCCGACAGCGCCGAGCCCTGCCCGGTCTCGAAATACATGCCGTTGTCGCCCAAGGAGCCGCGCTTCAGCGCCAGCATCGCCTCGTGCGCCTCCTTGAGGATCGCCAGCGTGACCCCGAACCCGGCGTTGGCCGCTTGCGTGCCGGCGATCGACTGGAACACGAGGTCCACCGGCCAGCCGCGGTTCATCGCCTCCAGGGTGGTGGTGACGTGGGTGAGCACGCATCCTTGCGTCGGAATCGCGTGGCGCCGGATGATCTCGTCGAGGAGGTGGAGCAGCTTGCCGAGGGCTGCCACCGAATCCGAGGCCGGGTTGATGCCGATCACCGCGTCGCCGCAGCCGTAGGACAGGCCGTCGAGGATCGAGGCGGTGATGCCGGCCGGGTCGTCGGTCGGGTGGTTGGGCTGCAGCCGCACCGCCATCGTGCCGGGCAGGCCGATGGTGTTGCGGAACCGCGTGACCACCCGGCATTTCCGGGCGATCAGGATCAGGTCCTGGTTGCGCGAGATCTTCGAGACCGCCGCCGCCATCTCCGGGGTGATCCCGGGCGCGATCCGCGCCAGCGTCTCGGTGGTGGCCGTGAGCAGGAACTCGCGAAAGTCGCCGACGGTGAGGTGCGCGACCCCGGAGAACGCCGCCGCGTCATGGGTGTCGAGGATCAGCCGGGTGACGTCGTCGTCCTCGTAGGCGATCAGGGGCCGCGCCAGGATTTCGCGCAGCGGCACGTCGGCGAGGCACCAGCGCGCGGCCGACCCCTCCTCCGCCGATTCCGCGGCGACGCCTGCGAGCCGGTCGCCGGAGCGCACCGGCGTCGCCTTCGCCATCAGCTCGGCGAGGTCGGCGAACGCCCAGGTCCGCGGGCCGACGACGTGGCGGTAGGCCATGGGGTGCTCCTGACGCCGATGCCGGCTTCCGCTGCGCGAGATGAGGGGAGCAGCGTCCCATCCTGTCAGCTCGTGCGGTAGCGCTGCGCGAGAAAATCGAAGGTGGTTCGGATGAGCGGCGTGACCTTGGCGATGTCCTGGTCGTTGGCTGCGACGCGTTCGCCGTCCGTCGGGATCGTCGGAGCACGTTCCAGGTTGGCGACGGCACGTTCGAGATTGCCAAGGCCGTCCTCAAGCTTCCGCGCGCTCATAGATCCTGATTCCCTGTGCCAGGACGCGATCCTTGAGTGCGCTCGGCATGGTGTCGAGCTTGGCCACCGAGATCCGATAGAGGGTTCGACAATGCCCGACCCGGTCGCGAAGGCGGTCCAGCGCCGCCCCGTCGAGGTCGGGCGCCTCGATGGCGACGTCGATGTCGGATCGCGCATCGTGATCGCCCTCGGCGCGCGAGCCGAACACGATAATCGCCCGAACCGCAGGATGGGCCGCCACCGTCTCGATGGCGGCGCGGGCGCTGTCGGGAATGTCGACCGGTCGGTGCACGGGATCGCCGATCGATCGCAACACGGGGTCGCTCCTTCGTCGAGGCCGCCAATCCGTCCTCGTCTATCACACCTGGGTATGCCGACGCATCGGAGACGCGACCTCAGGCCGCCCCGCCATGCGGCGCCGGCACCTCCGTCGAGATCGCATCCACCGTCCGGGGCGTTGGGCTTCCGACGCCGTCCGCACGGGTGATGCGGATCTGCTGGTTGACCGGCTGCATGTTGCCGAAGGGGGTCGAGAACGCGATCTCGGCCGCGTCGCGCCCGACGCCGATGCGGACGAGACCGTCGGGATCGGCCTGGCGCGTCGCGTCGAACAGCCACCAACGCCCGTCGAGGTAGGCCTCGAACACCGCGTGGAAGTCGCTCGGCACGAGGCCGTGGGCATAGCACGACACGAACCGGGCGGGGATGCCGAGCGCGCGGCAGAAGGCGGTGCCGATATGCGCGAAGTCGCGGCAGACGCCGGCGCGCTTGAGCAGGCTCTCGTCGGCGGTGGTCTCGCCGTCGCTGGTGCCCGGCTTGTAGGTGAGGTGGTCGTGGATCCAGTTGCAGATCGCGTTGACGCGCTGGTGGCCCTTCGGCATCGCCCCGAACTCGGCCTGGGCGAAGGGCGTCAGCCGGTCCGACGAGACGAAGCGGCTCGGCAGCAGGAAGGGCAGGATGTCGAGCGGCAGCTGCCCGACCGGCGTCTCGTTGATGGTCGCCGGGTCGGCCCGGTGCACCGTGAGCTCGACCTCGGCGTTGTATTCGAGCGCGAACTGACCCATCGGCACGTTGACGCCGAGGTAACGGTTGAGCAGGTCCGGCGTCGTGTAGACGTCGCGCTTCAGGTTCGGCGTCAACACCAGGGATTCACTGATGATCTCGACGCTCTTCAGCTTGGCCACCTCCAGGTTGAAGATGAAGGTCGTGTCCGAGAGGATGTTGTAGGACAGGCTGCAGCCGAGATTGTAGCGCATGGGGTCTCCTGGCGGTCACGGGCCGGCGAGCGACCTGCAAAGAGCGGGCCTTGGGGCGAACGCGCGTCCCGGTTGTCGGTTCGGCCACGGCTGCCGAACGGGCGCACGACCCGGCCGACGCGTCGCGACCGCCCTCCATCTAAACTTAAACGATGTTTGTATCTTTCAGGTTGTTTTGTGTGCGTGGGCACGGCACTCTGCTTGAGCAAGGCCGTCGATTCGATCGCAAGACCAGAGACCGCGATCGCGCCGGTCGATGTCCCCCAATGCGAATGACGGCCCTTGCCTCAGAGGGAGGAAGCAATGGCTGTTACTTTGCAGGTCGTCGGCTTGTATTACAAACAACCGCTCGACATGGGACTGACGCCTGGTCAAACCGTCAACATCAAGCAGGTCTTGGACTTCGCCCAAGCCAATCCACAAGGACAATACGCACTGAGTTATGGCGTCGGGCAGGGGGCGGGAGCCGCCTACGTCGATTTCATCATGACGGACATCAACGGCTAGTTCTCGTCGCCGGTGAGCGGCACGCGCTACAACGGCGGCCAATTCAGCCTCACGCAAACCTTCACGGGCGTCGGGAAAGGAAATTATACCGTCTGGCAATACTACGTGCAGGATCAGAATAACCAGCCGGTCAAACTTCCCACAGGGGCCGAGACGCCCTTTGAGACGGCGAACGTCGTCCAAGACGGATTCACCGTCATCTGGCGCCTCGTCGAGATCTGCAACGCGGTCCCCGTCATGGTCGGCGATACGGCGGTCGGCGCGACGGCATCCGAGCAGGCCGGTCCACGTATGAACGCGCGGTTGGCGAAGGTCGTCGGCAAGCCTGCCGTCAAGGCGTGACGTCCAAGCTCTAGCAGGCTGCTGCAGAAGTCTGTGGCGGTGTGGCCTTGGAGATGATTCGCTCTGCCTGAGCGAGAGGCGGGGTTTGATCGATGCGCGGACGTGAGGCGGCCTCGACCAACCTGTTCAGCTACGTTCGGCTTGAGGAGCGTGTGCCGTCCGATCACCCGTTGCGGCCGATCCGGGCCTTGGCCGACGAAGTTCTGGCTGGGCTGAACGCGCGCTTCGAGCACCTGTACTCGGGCCTGGGCCGGCCTTCGATCCCGCCGGAGATGCTGCTTCGGGCGACACTGCTGCAGGCGTTCTTCTCGGTGCGCTCCGAGCGGATGCTGATGGAGCAGATCGATTATAACCTGCTGTTCCGGTGGTTCATGGGGTTGGAGATCGATGCCGCGGTCTGGCACCCGACTGTGT